>NZ_RCVI01000097.1:0-4342 GCF_003667455.1 Micromonospora sp. CV4
GTACGGGCGGGCGGCCCGACCGTCCGGCGCGGGTGGCGGCGAGCAGCGCCGTCAGCCGTCCACGCAGCGATCGGCGCTGCACCACCATGTCCACCTGGCCGTGCCGGAGCAGGAAGTCGGCGGTCTGGAAGCCCTCCGGCAACGCCCGGCCGGTGACCTGGCGGATCACCCGGGGGCCGGCGAAGCCCATCCGGGCGCCGCTCTCGGCGAGCACCAGGTCGGTGTTGGTGGCGAACGACGCCGCCACCCCGCCGTAGGTCGGGTCGGTGAGCACGCTGACGGTGAGCAGGCCCGCCTCGCGCAGCGCGGCGATGGCCTGGCTGACCGTGGCCATCTGCATCAGCGACAGCGCGCCCTCCTGCATCCGCGCGCCGCCCGAGGCGGTGACCAGGATGAGCGGGACGCGGTCGTCCAGCGCCTGTTCGGCGGCCCGCGTGATCAGTTCGCCCACCGCGCAACCCAGGCTGCCGCCGAGGAAACGGAAGTCCATCACCGCCAGCACGGCGGGATGCCCACCGATGGTGGCGGTGCCGCAGACGACCGCCTCGGCCAGCCCGGTGCTGGCCCGGGCGGCGGTGAGCCGGTGCGGGTACGGCAGCACGTCGACGAAGTCGATCGGGTCCGCCTCCGGCAGCCGGTCGGGCAGCGGGCGCAACGAACCCGGGTCGACGAGTTGGCGCAGGCGATCCGGCGCGCCGAGCCGGGCGTGCGCGCCGCACTCCGGGCAGACGTCCAGGTTGCGCCGCAGGCGTTTGCGGTACAGCAGGCTCGCGCAGCCGGCGCAGCGGGACCAGAGCTGCTCCTCGCGCGGCGCGGTGGCGGTCACGACCGCCGCCCGGAGTCCGCGGCGTCGAACCGGTAGAAGCAGGTGGCCATCGCGTCGCGCGGCGAGCGCCACGTCGGCAGGTACGGCGAGACGTACGGCCGCAGCCGGTCGCTGACCCGGATGAACTCGGGATGGCCGCGGGCGGCCTCCACCGCGCCCTGCGCCGGTTGCTCGGTCTCCAGCAGGTGCACGTAGAGGTCGTGCAGGCGGTAGAGCGAGCGGTGCCGGACCCCGACCAGTCGCGGCAGCTCCGTCGCGTCCGACTCGGCGAAGATCTCGGCGACCTGCTCCTCGGCGGTCGGGACGACCTTCGCGACGATCAGCGAACGGTCCATGGCTGGGCCTCCCCCCACAGTGTCCGGGCCGGTGGCCGGTGGACCCCGGGCGCGCTGGACGACTGTCGACACGATGCGGCAGTCCTCGTCACGGCGGCGTCACCGCGCCGGGTCGGCCAGCGACGCTTGGTGGTGACGCTGCGTTGACGCAACCTGTGTATCAGCTATGTGCCCAGCGGCCCTGCGGCGATCGGATCGTGCGGAGGTTTGGGCAGTTCAGAACCGATCTCATGGTTGGCCGTCACGGATAGAAGGTCCACGGTGGCGTTGACTCACCGTGACCGCTATTGATAATCTTCACCGTGGCCAGCCCGGTGAGTCCAGGCCGGCGGGGGCCGCGCCCGACAGCCGTGGTCGTGCCCCGCCGGCGGGGTCGACAGTGGCGTCACGGGCAGCCGATCCGGGACACAGCAGACAGTCGGGACGAGCGTTCCGCAGGGGGTGCCGCCGTGGCCGCTGATCCGTCCGTGCCGACCGCCGGAGATTCTCCCGACACCGTCGTCTCGTTGCACCTGCTCGGCGGTTTCCGCCTGCTGCGCGGCGTGGCGCCGGTCGTGGTCCCGCGCGGCCTGCAACGGGTCATCGCGCTGATCGGGCTGCGCCCCGGCGCCACCCGCAGCCAGCTGGCCGGGCTGCTCTGGCCGGACGCGTCGGAGGAGCGGGCACTGTCCTCGCTGCGCACCGCGCTGTGGCGGCTGCGGCAGGACCCGTGCTGCCCGATGTCCGTGACCGGTGACACCGTACGGCTCGGTCCCGGGGTACGACTGGACGTGGACGACCTGGTCGGCACCGCGGCCCGGGTCCGCGACGGCGACGACCCGCGTACCGCCGCCGGAGCGCTCGCCGCCGGCCGGCACGACCTGCTGCCCGGCTGGTACGACGACTGGGTGCTGCTGGACCGGGAACGGCTGCGCCAACTGCGCCTGCACATGCTCGAACAGGTCGCCGGGCAGCACCTCGTCGCGGGACGCCACGGTGAGGCGCTGGAGGCCGCGCTGGAGGCGATGGCCGCCGAACCGCTGCGCGAGACGCCACACCGGCTGGTGGTGCGCATCCACCTCGCCGAGGGCAACGCCTTCGAGGCCGTGCACGCCTTCTACGTCTACCGCGACCTGCTGCGCCGGGAGCTGCGCCTGGAGCCCAGCCCCGCCATGAGCGCCCTGCTCGACGACACGCTCGCCCCGATCCGCGAGGCCAGCCGGGAGAGCGCCATCCGTCCGTCACCGGCCGGCCGACGCACGTGACGGTGACGTGACAGGCCCTGCGGCACGGTGGGCACCAGAAGCACGTGGCCGCCGACCGCGGGTCGGGAACGCCACCGGCGAAAGGGGTCCCATGAGTCGTCTACTGATCGTCAGCCGGATCATCCCGGGCGCGGAGGGGCGGGTCGCGCAGATCTTCGCCGAGTCCGACGCCACCGAACTGCCCGGTCTGACCGGCGTCACGCACCGGTCCCTGTACTGCCTGCACGACGTGTTCGTGCACATGCTGGAGACCTCGGACGTCGACCCGGACGCCCTCGCGGCCGCCCGCAACCACCCGCTCTTCCAGCAGGTCAACGAGCGACTCTCCGCGCACACCTCGCCGTACCTGCCGACCTGGCGCTCGCCCCGGGACGCCATCGCCGGATGCTTCTACCGCTGGGACGCCGCCGCGGCCCCCGCGGCGCACCCGGCCGGCTGAGCGGACGGCCCGACGTGTCCGCCCCGCCACCACACGTCCTGATCATCGGCGCCGGCACCGGCGGGCTGTGCCTGGCGCACGGGCTGCGCCGCGCCGGGATCAGCGTCGCCGTCTACGAACGACACCGCCACCGCGCCGAGGGGTTGCTCGGCTACCGGGTGGGCATCGGCCCGACCGGCAGCCGGGCACTGCGGGAGTGCCTGCCACCGGAGCTGTTCGCCACCTTCCTGGCCACCTGCGCCCGACCGCCGCGCTACTTCAACGTGGTCACCCAGCGGCTGCGCCAGACCGCCTCGTTCGAGCTGCGACCGGACGCCGACCCGGTGCACACCGAGCACTCGGTGGCCCGGATGGTGCTGCGCCAGGTGCTGTTGACCGGCCTGACCGACGTGGTGCACTTCGACAAGACCTTCATCGAGTACGAGCAGCGCGACGACGGGACGGTCACCGCGTACTTCGCCGACGGCAGCAGCGCCACCGGCGACCTGCTGGTGGCGGCGGACGGCACGCACTCGGCGGTGCGCCGCCAGTACCTGCCGCACGCGGTCACCCGGGACGCCGGCACCATCAACATCGCCACGCGAATTCCGCTGACCGCGCGGACCCGCGACCTCGTGCCGGAGCGGGTACGCCAGGGCATCTCGCTGATCTTCGGCGCCGGCGGGACGATGGGCGTGCTGCACGTGATGGAGTTCAAGTGGGACGCCGAGCGAGCGATCAAGCCCGGCGTCAGCGACGCGGACGCCGCGGTGCTGCGAAACTGGCCCGGCCTGGCCCACGACACCACCACCGACAACATCAATCTGATCATCTGGAGCGCCGCCCGCCGGTTCCCGGCCGACGTGCTGCAGCGCCGCGGCGAGGACCTGATACGGGTCGCTCTGGACCTCACCCCGAACTGGCATCCGCACCTGCGGGAGCTGTTGACCAGCGGCGACCCGGACAGCGCCCTGCCGATCAAGGTCACCACGTCCGAGCCGGTACTGCCCTGGAAGAGCAGCACGGTCACCCTGCTCGGGGACGCCATCCACACCATGACACCGGGTCGCGGGGTGGGCGCGAACACCGCGCTGCGCGACGCACGGCTCCTCTGCCAGCAGCTCACCCGCGCCGTCGCCGGTGACAAGACGCTGCTCCAGGCGGTGGCCGACTACGAGGCGGCGATGGTGCCGTACGGCTTCGCGCGGGTCAGCGAGTCACTGAACCGCAGCGGCACCAACGGCGACGACCGGATGTACCGGCCGGTCGTGGGTCGGCTCGCGCTGCTCGGCGCGCGCGGCTACTTCGGGGTGACCAGCCGGGTGCCACCGCTGCGTCGCCGGTTCGTCGACGACTTCCACACCTACGAGGGCGACCAGGACTGATCGCGCACCACCCGGTCACCCCGACCCGGGCCCGCCGCCTCCACGCCGGGCCCGGGTTCGTCGCGTCCGCCACGACACTGCGTCACCTGCCGGGCACCCCGCGCAGAGACCGTCCCACCCGTACCGCCCCCGAC
>NZ_RCVI01000096.1:0-4311 GCF_003667455.1 Micromonospora sp. CV4
CCGGCCGGCCGGCCCGGGCCGCCGCGCTGGCCGAGGCGCTGCACTCGGCCGCGGGGGCGCGCGCGGCCCGCAAGGCCGCCGATCCCGTCCGCCTCCAGGTCGATCCGCTGAGCCTGTTCTGAGCCGGGCGGCGGGCGCCGGCGGCCCGCCGACCTGGGCCGGAACCCTGGCTCCCGCACACCGCGTCCGGCAAAGCGCTGGCGGCAGGGTGGTAGCATCGCCCGTCATGCCCGGGCGCACGACGGATCCAGGTCGCGGCGCGGCGTCAGACACGCCGAGCTGGAGCCGTCACAGGATGGCAGCGACGATGGCGGGAACGCGTCGGTCGGACGCGATGTCGATGATGTCAAAGAGCCGGTGATCAGGGGTGGACCAGTCGTGACCGTTCGACAATCGATCGTCTTCAACGGCGACCTCGGCAGCGGCAAGAGCACCGTGTCGGTGGAGATCGCCAAGCGGCTCGGCATGCGCCGGGTCAGCGTGGGTGACCTCTACCGGGAGATGGCGCAGCAGCGGCAGATGACTGCGTTGCAGCTCAACCTGCACGCCGAGCTCGACCAGGCGGTCGACGGCTACGTCGACCAGCTCCAACGGGACATCGCCGCCTCCGGCGAGAGCCTCGTCATGGACTCCCGGCTGGCGTGGCACTTCTTCACCGACGCGCTCAAGGTTCACATGATCACCGAGCCGGGCGAGGCGGCCCGCCGCGTGCTGGCCCGGCCCTCCGGGCCGGCGGAGAGCTACGCCACGCTCCAGGAGGCCAAGGCCAAGCTGCGCGAGCGCAGCGAGAGCGAGCGCAACCGGTTCATCATCCGGTACGGGGTGGACAAGGCCCGGCTGCGCAACTATGACCTGATCTGCGACACCACCCGGGCCTCCGCCGCCGAGGTGGTCGAGCACATCATCGCCGCGTACGAGGGGACGCTCGGCAGTGAGGTGCTGCGCGACGAGCCACCGCTGCTGCTGCTGGACCCGGCCCGGGTCTACCCGACCGAGGACATCGCCACCCTGCGCGGACTGTGGGACTCCGAGTTCGTCAGCGACGTGGCCGAGGCCGGCGACTCGGCGCTGAAGCCGCTGAGGATCGGGTTCACCGGTGAGTACTTCTTCGTCGTCGACGGTCACCGCCGGCTCAGCGCCGCCCTGCAGAACGGCTTCTCCCTGGTCCCCGCCCAGCTCGTGGCGGAGGTCGACGAGCCGGTGGTCGGCGGGATGAGCGCGATCGACTACTTCGTCGCGCAGGTGCGCCCCGGCCTGGTCTACGACTGGGAGGCCGCCCACAAGATCCAGCTGCCGCTGCCGGAGCCCGCGCTGCTCGGTGGCGACGCGGTCCTCGCGGGGGACCCGGGCGCCAGCGCCTGACCCCGTAGTCGTCCTCGTCCGGGGCGGCGGCGCCGGAGGCGACGCGGGCATGATGGAGCCTCCGACGCATCGACGGGGAGGCCGGCCATGGAGGCTGCCGAGGCGCTCACACTGCTCATGTCGCCGCAGGGGCGGGTCGACCCGTACCCGACGTACGAGCGGCTGCGGGCGCACGGGCCGGTGGTGCAGGCCCTGCCCGGCCTGTACGTGGTGACCGGCTACCCGGAGGCCGACGAGCTGCTGCGCGACCCCCGGCTCGGGGTGCTGGACGACGCGCTGCGGGACCAGGTCTGGCCGAACTGGCGCGAGAGCCCGGCGATCTCGTCGATCGCCCGGTCCATGCTGCGGACCAACCCGCCCGACCACAGCCGGATGCGCCGGCTCGCCGCCGGCGCGTTCAGCCCGCGCCGGATCGCCGGGATGCGCGACGTGGTGCGCGCCCAGGCGGAGGGGCTGCTCGACGACATGCTGGAGCGTGCCGCGGACGGAGCGCCCGTCGACGTGCTGGCCGACTTCGCGTACCCGCTGCCGGTGGGGGTGATCTGCGCGCTGCTCGGCGTGCCGGCCACCGACCGGCCGCTGTTCCGCCGCTGGGCCGGCGACCTGACCGGGGTGCTGGAGCCGGAGATCACCGCCGAGGAGCTGGCCGTCGCCGACGCGGGCGCCGCCGAGCTGCGCGCGTACTTCACGGAGCTGGTCGCCGCCCGCCGCCGGGCGCCCGCCGACGACCTGACCACCGCGCTGGTCCAGGTGCACGACACCGACGGCGAACGGCTCACCGGCGACGAGCTGCTGGCCAACCTGGTGGTGCTGCTGGTCGCCGGCTTCGAGACCACCACCAACCTGCTCGGCAACGGCCTGGTGGTGCTGCTGCGGCACCCCGGGGCCGCGGCCGCGCTGCGCGCGGACCCCGGGCTCGCCCCGGCGTACGTTGAGGAGCTGCTGCGCTTCGACTCGCCGGTGCAGCTGACCACCCGGACCAGCACCGCGCCGGTGCGCTGCGGCGGGTTGGACCTGCCGGCCGGCAGCACGGCGCTGCTGCTGCTCGGGGCGGCCAACCGGGATCCGCGCCGGTTCCCCGACCCGCAGCGCTTCGACCCGACCCGCGACCAGGCGCATCCGCTCTCCTTCGGCGCCGGCCCGCACTACTGTCTCGGCGCCGGGCTGGCCCGGCTGGAGGCGCAGCTGGCCTTCCCGATGCTGCTGCGCCGGCTGCCCGAGCTGGCCCTGGCCGGGGCGCCCCGGCACCGGACCCGGCTGACCCTGCGGGGCTACGAGAGCCTGCCGGTGACGCTGGGCACACCCGCGGTCGCCGATCGAGGTACGCCGGCCGGCGTCCACCCGGGCACTCCGTAGACTGGTACGGCACCGCTCGTCCCACCCCATGAAGGAGCCGTCCCGCGTGACCGTCCAGCCCATCCGTCTGTTTGGGGATCCGGTGCTGCGCACGCCGGCCGATCCGGTGGTCGACTTCGACGTCGAGCTGCGTAGGCTCATCGCCGATCTGACCGACACGATGCGTGAGCAGAACGGGGCCGGCCTGGCCGCGCCACAGCTCGGTGTGGGCCTGCGGGTGTTCGCCTTCGACGTCGACGACGTGCTGGGGCACCTGGTCAACCCGGTGCTCGAATTCCCCGACGAGGAGGAGCAGGACGGCCCGGAGGGCTGCCTGTCCATCCCCGGGCTCTACTTCGACACCAAGCGCCGGCAGAACGTGATCGCCAAGGGCTTCAACGGCTACGGCGACCCGCTCCAGATCGTCGGCACCGGCCTGATGGCCCGCTGCGTGCAGCACGAGACCGACCACCTCGACGGTGTGCTCTTCCTGGACCGGCTCGACGCGGCCGGCCGCAAGGAGGCGATGAAGGCGATCCGCCAGGCCGAGTGGTACGACGCGTCCGCCCCGCCGGTGGTCAAGGTCAACCCGCACGCCGCGGGCAGCCCCTTCGGCCTGGGCCGGTGACCCGGATGCGTGTGATCTTCGCCGGTACGCCGGCCGTCGCCGTTCCCGCCCTGGCCGCCGTCGCCGCCTCCCGGCACGACCTCGTCGCGGTGGTCACCCGGCCCGACGCGCCCGCCGGGCGCGGGCGTGGCCTGTCCCGCTCCCCGGTCGGCGAGTGGGCCGACGAGCACGGCGTCGAGGTGCTCACCCCGGACCGTCCCCGTGACCCGGAGTTCCTCGACCGGCTGCGTGAGCTGGCACCGGACTGCGTGCCGGTGGTCGCCTACGGCGCGCTGGTGCCGCCGGCCGCGCTGGAGATCCCCCGGTACGGCTGGATCAACCTGCACTTCTCGCTGCTGCCCGCCTGGCGCGGCGCCGCGCCCGTGCAGCACGCGGTGCTGCACGGTGACGAGCTGACCGGGGCCAGCGTCTTCCAGCTGGAGCAGGGCCTGGACACCGGTCCGGTCTTCGGCACCCTGACCGATGAGATCCGCGCCGGCGACACCTCCGGTGACCTGCTGGATCGTCTCGCCGAGTCCGGCGCCGGGCTGCTGGTGGCGGTGCTCGACGCGATCGCCGACGGCACCGCCCGGGCCGAGCCGCAGCCGGCCGACGGGGTGTCGCTGGCACCCAAACTGACCGTGGAGGACGCCCGCGTGCGCTGGACCGACCCGGCTTTCGCCGTGGACCGGCGGATCCGGGCCTGCACCCCGGCCCCGGGCCCCTGGACGACCTTCCGGGGCGAGCGGGTGAAGCTCGGCCCGGTGGTGGCGGCAGCCGACGGCCCCGACCTGAAGCCGGGGGAGCTGCTGGTGGAGAAGGCCCGGGTGCTGGTCGGCACGGCCACCGTGCCGGTGCGACTGGGTGAGGTCCGGGCCGCCGGAAAGCGGGCCATGCCGGCGACCGACTGGGCGCGCGGCGTCCGGGTCAGCACCGGCGAGGAGCTCGCGTGACGGCCCCGGAGGGCACGCGCCCGACGCGGGGCGGCCCGTCCGCCGGTCGCGGCG
>NZ_RCVI01000303.1:0-4174 GCF_003667455.1 Micromonospora sp. CV4
GTGCGGCGCGGCCTCGGCGGGGCGCAGGTCGCCGCTGGGCAGCGCCGCGCCATCCCCGCCGCGCACCTCGGCCACCGGACCGAGAGGTACGTCGCCCGCCCGCTCGGCACCGACCGGCTCGACCGGCCCCGCGTCCCTGTCGGCCGTCCCCGCCGGCCGGGCGCGTCCCGCCGCCTCGGCGTCCAGCGGGTCGTCGACCGACGGGCCGCACTCCAGCACCCGGCGCAGGTCGGCGAGGAGGCCGAGCCGCTCGGCGGAGTTGTGATCGGACTCCGGGGCGTAGACGGCCACCGTGTCGTTGCGGTGCTTGGCGTCGTACATCGCCACGTCGGCGTGGCGCATCAGGGTGGCGAAGTCCTCGCCGTGCTCCGGAAAGAGAGCGATCCCGATCGAGCCGCCCACGTCCAGCGGCAGCCCGTCCAGCGGCACCGGCTCGGCCAGCGCCCCGACCACCCGGTCGGCCAGGTCGCGCGCCTGGCTCGCGTCGGTCAGCCCGGTCATCACGATGGCGAACTCGTCCCCGCCGAGCCGGGCGATCATCTGCGGGCGGGGCTCCACGTCGGTGAGTCGGGCGCTGACCTCCACGAGCAGCCGGTCACCCACGGCGTGCCCGAGCGCGTCGTTGACGTTCTTGAAGCGGTCCAGGTCGATCAGCAGCAGCGCCAGGTGCCCGTCGGGCTCGCCCCGGGCGGTCCGCTCGGCGTGCAGGTGCACCTGCTCCGCCACCTCGGCCAGCAGGGCCTTGCGGTTGGGCAGCCCGGTGAGCGGGTCCGCGGCGGCGAGGTGCTGCTGCTCGACGGTCAGTCGGGCCATCCGGTACACGGCGAAGAGCGGCACCAGCACCAGCGGGATCAGCGCCGCGCTGACCCGTGCGGCGGCGACCAGCACCGGGGCGAGCAGCAGCAGCGAGCCCGTGGAGAGCAGCTCGAAACCGAGGCCCTGGCGGACGGTTGGCCACCACCGGTCGCCGAAGCGCAGCCGTACCGCCCAGCTGACCAGCCCGTAGTTGACCACGAACCAGGCCACCGTGGCGCCGGCGACGGCGACCACGTCCGTCCAGTGCAACCGGCCGCCGGAGAAGACGATGCCCGGCCCGAGCTGGAGGATCCCGTACGCGGCGGCGAGGGCGCACGCGTACTGACCGACGTTGAACGCCGTACGCCACGCGGCGTGCCGCATCCGCCACCCGGAGACGACCACCCCCAACGCCTGCACGGCCACCGCCGGACCGAGCCCCCAGCCGAGCAGGATCGCGAAGGTGAAGCAGGTGGACGGGAAGACCGCGGAGGACTGCCGCCGCCCCGGAGGCACGAACGGGCGGGCGTCACAGATCAGCGCGAGCGCCGCCATCGTCCAGAACGCCACCGGCAGACGGGACAGCTCAGCCGGGAGTGTCGCGAGTGGACCGGCGGAGGTCAGCGCGGCGACCACCAGGATGCTGACGATGAAGGCGGTGAACGGCGCCACCCGCCCGGGCGGGATGGAGTTGCGCGGATCGGCTACCTCCATCACACCTCCCGACCGACGGTCGGCGTGCCCGTGTGCACGCCGTGACCCAATGAAACGCCCTCAGCCCCAGGTTTCCCGGTATGACAGTCACGAATCGGTCGTAGTCGTAATTAAGTTGGTATGCGCGGCCGGCGGCCACCGGAGCCGCTCAGCCCTCCACCCGGGCGACGTCCCGCGCGGCGTCCGGACCCGCGTCCAGCAGCAGTCGGAACCCGTCCTCGTCGAGCACCGGCACCTTGAGGCTGGCCGCCTTGTCGGCCTTGGACCCCGGGTTGTCTCCCACCACCACGAAGCTCGTCTTCTTGGAGACCGACCCGCTGACCTTGCCGCCCCGGCTCTGCACGGCCTCGGCGGCCTGGTCCCGGGAGAAACCGGCGAGGGTGCCGGTCACCACCACGGTCAGCCCCTCCAGCGGGCGCGGCCCCTCGTCGACAGCCTCCTCGGCCATCCGTACGCCCGCCTCGGCCCACTTGCGCACCACGTCTCGGTGCCAGTCCACGGCGAACCACTCCCGGATGCTGACCGCGATCGTCGGACCGACCCCGTCGACCGAGGAGAGCTCCTCCTCGCTGGCCCCTTCGATGGCCTCCATGGAGCGGAAGTGCCGGGCGAGCGCCTGGGCCGCGGTCGGGCCGACGTGCCGGATGGAGAGCGCCACCAGCACCCGCCACAGGTCGCGCTCCCGGGCGACCGCCAGATTGTCCAGCAACTTGACCGCGTTGCTGCCCAGGCTGCCGTCCTTGTTGACGAAGAACGGGGACCGGGACAGCTGCTCGGCGTCGAGCTGGAAGAGGTCCCCCTCGTCGGCGATGATCTCCGCGTCCAGCAGGGCGGCCGCGCCCTTGTAGCCGAGCACCTCGATGTCGAACGCGCCGCGGCCGGCGAGATGGAACACCCGTTCGCGGAGCTGGGCGGGGCAGCTGCGGGTGTTGGGGCAACGAATGTCGACGTCGCCCTCCTTGGCCGGTGCGAGCGGCGTGCCGCAGGCCGGGCAGGTGGTCGGCATGACGAACGGCCGGGCGTCGGCGGGGCGCAGGTCGACCACCGGGCCGAGCACCTCGGGAATCACGTCGCCGGCCTTGCGCAGCACCACCGTGTCGCCGATCAGCACACCCTTGCGCTCCACCTCACGGGCGTTGTGCAGGGTGGCGAGCGCGACGGTGGAGCCGGCCACCCGCACCGGCTCGAGGACGGCGAACGGGGTGACCCGACCGGTGCGCCCGACGTTGACGTCGATGTCGAGCAGCTTGGTGGTGACCTCCTCCGGCGGGTACTTGAAGGCGATCGCCCAGCGCGGCGCACGGCTGGTCGACCCGAGCCGACCCTGGATGGACACCGGGTCGACCTTGACCACCACTCCGTCGATCTCGTGCTCGACGTCGTGCCGGTGCTCGGCGTAGTAGGCGATGTATTCCGCCACGCCGGCCAGATCCGGCACCACCCGCCACCGGTCACTGGTCGGCAGGCCCCACGCCTTCAGCGCCGCGTACGACTCGGACTGGGCCGCCGGCTGCCACCCCCGGCGGGCGCCGATGCCGTGCACCACCAGGCGCAGCGGCCGCGACGCGGTGACCCGGGGATCCTTCTGGCGCAGGCTGCCGGCGGCGGCGTTGCGGGGATTGGCGAAGGGCGCCTTGCCCTGCTCCACCAGACCCGCGTTGAGGTCGGCGAACGCGGCGACCGGGAAGTAGATCTCGCCCCGGACCTCCAGCAGCTCCGGGATGTCCGGGAATTCGGCGGACGGGGTGAGCTGGCTGGGCACGTCCCGGATGCTGCGCACGTTGGCGGTGACGTCCTCGCCGGTGCGGCCGTCGCCGCGGGTGGCCGCCCGGACCAGCCGGCCGCCCTCGTAGGTCAGGTTGATCGCCAGCCCGTCGACCTTGAGCTCGCACAGGTAGGGCGCCGGGCCGCCGGCATCCCGCTCGACCCGCTCGGCCCACGCCGCCAGCTCCTCGTCGGCGAAGGCGTTGTCGAGCGACAGCATCCGCTCGGCGTGGGTGACCGGTGTGAAGTCGGTGGAGAAGGTGCCGCCCACCCGCTGGGTCGGCGAATCCGGCGTACGCAGTGCCGGGAACTCCTCCTCCAGTGCCTCCAGCTCGCGCAGCTGCCGGTCGAACTCGGCATCGGCGATGGTTGGCGCGTCCAGCACGTAGTAGCGGTACTGGTGTTCGGTCAGCTCGCGGCTGAGCGTGGCGTGCCGCTCCCGCGCCTGCGGCGTCGGCTCGCCGCCGGCCGCCGCCTCCTGCGCCGGGCTGACCTGCTGACCGATCTGCTCCTCGGACACACCGCCACCTTCGGACACGCCTGCGACCTCCCTGATCACGCTACTCCGGCACGGTATCGGCCCGGTGAGACAATCGGTCGCCCACCCGCGCCGCGCGTTCTCGTCATCACGAGAACGGAGGTGCGTGGTTGGCGGGCGGCGCCTGGCTGGCGGGCGATGCGTGGTTGGCGGGCGATGCGTGGTTGGCGGGCGGCGCGGTGTTCGGCGTGCGAGGATCGCCGGACGATGCGGCCGGCGTGCCGCGCTGAGGCGGAGGTACCGATGCCCGAGGCCCTGCTCTGGGCGGCGGCGATCCTGCTGGCGGTGGCGGCCGGCTGGACGTGGAACGGCTGGCGGCACCGGGTGGCGAACCGGCGCTCGGGGAACCGGCCGGGCACGACC
>NZ_RCVI01000095.1:0-4127 GCF_003667455.1 Micromonospora sp. CV4
GCGAGGCGCTGGCCCGTGCGCTGAGCGCGCTGACCAGCGCCTCGCACCCGGCGTCGCAGGCCCGCACGGAAGCGACCGCCTGCCGCACCGTCTCGGCCACCGCGGAGGTGAGCGCCCGGTTGACCGCGGCGCGGCGGGGCGTCTCGGTGATGGCGACCCGCAGCGCGGTGACCGCCTCGTTGATCTCGTCGGCGTCGGCCACCCCGTCCGCGGCGAGGTGCGCGGCGATGGCGTCCGCCGCCACCGAGACCTCGCGGCCCCGGGCCACGGTGCCGCCGAGCATGCCCGGCTCGGGCAGCGCGTCCAGCACCGCCAGCGAGACCGGCTCGGCCGGGTCCGGATATGCGCGCAGCGCCGCCGGGTAGAGCTCGCGCAGCACCTCGCGCAGCGCGACGGCGGCGGAGTGCCGGCCGCTGGCCAGCGCGGCGTGCGCGGAGAGCACCTGCTTGTAGCCGGCGAGGTCCCGGGGTGCCGGCAGGGTGACCGCGGAGAGCGCGCCCGCCTGCAACGCGCGGGCCAGACCGACGGCCCGCCGTTCGGCCGGCGGCGACTGCATCTCCTCCAGGGAGTCGTCGTCGGCGAACCGCTCGGCGAAGTCGTCGACCGAGTCGTCGTCCGCGATCGCCAGTGGCCGACCCGCCGCGCTCAGCAGCGAGATGACCGTGTGGTCGTCGCTGTCGGCGGCGATGGCCGCACCGCTCGGCCCGCCCGACCGCTCCACGAGCAGCGCGACGAGCTGGGCGTAGCCAGCCGCGTCGTCGCCGATCTCGCAGACATGCAGCAGACGGCCTGCGTCGTCGACCACAGCGGACGTCAGCGTCGAACCGGCCGAGGCCGGTCGGTCAGCCGGATCCGCCGAGGCCAGACCGCAGTACACGCGCACGAGCGCCACGGCGTCGTCCTCCTCCCGGGACAGGTCTTTCCTCTGCCAGCAACTGATGCTCCCCGGTACGGGTCAGTCGCGCCAGTCCACGACCGCAGAGATCTTGCCGACAATGGTGCGCCAACCCAAACTTGCGGTTTGTGCCCCGATTTTCTTCAGCCGCCGGCGGCCCATGAAACCGCCGATCCCACCGTTGGCGGTCGCCCGCAGCGCCTCGTCCAGGTCGTCGAGGCTGGAGCCGGCGGAGAGCATGTCCAGGACCGCAGGCAGCCGCAACGCGTACGCCAGGTCACGTGCGGCCTCACCGGCCTTGATCAGCAGGGTCGAATCCCAGGTGTCGTGCCCGCCGCGCAGGTTCTCCACGACGAGGTCGAGCTCGTAGTTGTCCTCGTCGAGCGGCTCGATGTCGGCCGGCTCCACCCGTTCGGACAATTCATTCCAGCTGTCCAGTTGGGACAGATCATTTGGCGCGCCGGACCGGATGAAACTGACCAACGACTCGGGGGTCTTGAACAGCAGCAGCTTGCCCCGGTGGCTGAGGAAGACCGGCACCTCCTCGTTGCTCGCCTCGTCCGTGGCGCCCTCGTCCGCCTCGTCGGCGTCCGTGTCGCCGTCCCGGCGACGGCGGGACTCCGCGTCCTCGTCGGTCTCGGCGAACTCCTCGGCCAGCTCCTCGTCGAGGATGACGACGGTCTCGTCGTCGTCCTCCTCCTCCTCGATGACCTGACGGCGGGCGAGGAAGGGGTCGTCCTGGTCGCGCTCGGTCACGTCGGTCGGGGTCAACGCCCCCGCCGGCCGGTACGCCCGCAGCGTGAAACCGACGCCGGCCGGCAGGGCGATCTCCACCGGTTCGATGCGCAGCTCGTCCCAGAGCGACCGGTCGAGCGACGCCGACGCGCGGTCGGCCTCCTCGGCCTCGTCGGCCTGATCTGGCTCGGCCGGGCCGGTGCTGTCGTCGAGCTCAGGCTCGTCGGCGTCGGGCCGTTGGGGCGACTGGCGGGCCACGCTGACCTCCGTGTGCTTCGGGTTGCCCACCCGCCGGCGTCTCGGACGGCGAGTGACTCTGGGCACATACCCTAGTCGGCGGTCCTGGGCGACCGGTGCCCGCACCCCGGAGGCCGGGCGGTACACCGGTTCGGGCCTGCGGGTCGTCGGGGGTTGCCGCCGGTGGCGCGCCGGCGATTCGACAAGTAGCGTAGCTACGTATGAAGGCCCAGGAGTTGCACGGCCATCTCGACGCGCTGCTGCTCGCCGTTCTCGAACAGGGCGCGCTGCACGGGTACGCCATCATCGAGGCGCTGCGTGCGCGCAGCGACGGCAGCCTCGACCTGCCCACCGGCACCATCTATCCGGCACTGCGCAGGCTGGAGCGCGCCGGGCACGTGGCGAGCACCTGGAGCACCGTCAACGGCCGGGAGCGGCGGACGTACGAGCTCACCGACGCCGGCCGGCGGGCGTTGGCCGGGGAGCGCGCGGGGTGGCACGAGTTCCGCGTGACGGTCGGCCGGTTCCTCGACCCCGGCAGCCCACCCGGCACCCCGGCCTGAGAGCGGCTCGGCGGGCCGTGGTCCGTCCGGCCCGGTGCGCTCACCGCTCGGCAGCCACGCGCGCACCGCCGTGGACGGGCGGGCGTCCGGTGGGTCGCCGTGGTTCAGCGGGTGGTGGCCCGCAGCCAACCGCGCGCCGCGCGGACGAGCGAGAAGTAGGCGCCACCGGCAAGCACGCCTCCGATGATCATCGGAGGCCAGTGCAGCGCCGCATCCCAGAGACCGAACGACCAGGCGAAGAGGGCCGTGCCGGCCAGCATGCCCAGCGCCACCGCGCCGGTCAGGCCGGCGCCCACCGCGCGCTGCGCCGCCGCCAGACCCGGTCGCGGCGAACGGGCGCCCGCCGCCACCACCAGCAGCCCGGCCGCCGCGAGCAGCAGCGAGCCGGTCCAGATCCATTCGACCGAGGTGGAGAGCAGCCGGTAGACCGCCGGCGGCCGGGAGCCGCCGCTCCAGCTCGACCCCTGCCAGGTGAGGTCGCCGGCGACGACCCCCACCGCGGCGATCGCCAGCATCCGCAGGGAGAACCCACGCAGCGCACCCACCGCCAGCTCGGCCTGCCAGGAGGGGAGCAGTTGCGCCGGTGAGCCGAACTCGGCCACCGCGCGCCGCTGCGCCTCGGTGGGCGGCACGCCACCCTCGCGGTACGCCTCGACGGCGTCCAACAGGCCGTGCCGCGCCTCGGTGAGCAGGTCCGACTTCAGTCGGGTCGGCCCGTGCAACCGGGCGGCAAGCTCCCGAAGGTGCTCCTCCACCAACACGTCCTCAGAGCGCGGCATGGCACCACCCTGCCACGGACACCGGCGTGCCGACGTCCGGGAGAACCCTGGTCCGTCCCGGAGAGCCCGGTCAGGGGCGCAGAGCCAGGTACCCGCGTTCGGCCGCCGCCTGGAGCAGCCACTGGTCCCGGTACCAGCCGGGGGCGGTGACCAGCTCGGCGTGCCGGCCGCGCTGGATCACCCGGCCGCCGTCGAGGACGACGATCTCGTCCAGCTCGGCCAGCCCGCTGAGCCGGTGACTGATCAGCAGCACCGAGTGCCCGGCGGGGGTGGCGGCGAGCGCGGAGGCGAGAACGGCGTCCGCGGCGGTCGGGTCCAGCCCCTCGGTGGGCTCGTCGAGCACCAGCACCGGCGGCGCGGCGAGCAGGGCCCGGGCGAGCGCGAGCCGTTGCCGCTGGCCCCCGGAGAGCTGGCCGCCCTCCTCGCCGACCAGCGTGTCCCACTGCGCCGGCTGGGCGCGTACCCACTCCAGCAGGCCGGCGGCGGCGGTCGCCGCGACCAGCTCCTCCTCGCCGGCTCCGGCGCGGCCGAGCAGCAGGTTCTCCCGCACCGTGGCGTGGAAGACGTACGCCTCGGCGAGCAGCCCGCCGACCGCGCGGGGCAGCTCCTCCTCGGCGTACGTCGACAGGTCGTGACCGTCCAGCGTGACCCGGCCGGACGCGGGCCGGACCGCGCCGGTCAGCACGGCGGCCAGCGTGCTCTTGCCGGCTCCGCTCGGGCCGACCACCGCGATCCGCCGCCCGGCGGGCAGGTCCAGGCTCACCCGGTCGAGCGCGGGCGCGGCGCCGGCCCGGTACCGCACGGTCACCTCGGTAAAGCGCAGCTCGTGCGCCCCGCCCCGGCCCGGGCCACCGGTTCCGTTCGCGCTGACGACGGCGGGTGCGGGCGTCGGCAGGTCCGCGGCGGCGGGCGGGGGAG
>NZ_RCVI01000215.1:0-4120 GCF_003667455.1 Micromonospora sp. CV4
GACTGGACGGGAACCACGGAGGGGGAGCGGGATGAGTGACGAGGAGCGCCGGGACTCCCTGGCCGACCAGGCTGCCGCCTGGGTCCCCCCGTGGGACCGCCCCCGCCCGCACGCTCCCACCGTCTCCGAGTCGGACGAAGAAGCCGTCGCCGACGAAGAGCCCGTAGCTGACGAAGAGCCCGTCACCGCCGAGTCGACCCCGGCTGTCACCGCCGAGTCGACTCTGCCTGGCACTGCCGAGCTCACCCCGCCCGTCACCGCCGAGTCGAACTTGCCGGTCACCGGCGAGCCGACCCCCGCGGAAGATCTTGATGGCAAGGCGCCCCTGCACGGGCCGGAATCGTCCAAGATCGCGGAGGAGACGGTTGCGGATCGTGCAGCGAGCGCGGGCGTGGCGGTGGGTGAGAGCGTTGCTGAGGGCGTACCCCCTCGGTCGGTTGGGGGGCGGCGGAGGGCGCCGGTCGCGCCGGAGCCGGCGCCGGAGTTGTCCGACGCCGAGCTGCGCGGCGCGCTGGAGGCGATCCTGCTGGTGGTCGACGAGCCGGTCAGCGAGCTGATCCTGGCCCAGGTGCTGGAGCAGCCGGCCGAGCGGGTCGGGCCGATGCTCGACGAGATCGCCGCCGGTTACACCGCGGCCGGGCACGGTTTCGAGCTGCGCCGGGCGGCCGGCGGCTGGCGGCTGTACACGCGGCCGGAATACGCGACCTATGTCGAACGGTTCGTGTTGGACGGGCAGTCCGTACGGCTGACCCAGGCGGCGCTGGAGACCCTCGCCGTGGTCGCCTACAAGCAGCCGGTGACCCGATCGCGCATTTCGGCCATCCGGGGTGTGAACTGCGACGGGGTCATCCGTACGCTGGTTACCCGCGGCCTGGTCGAGGAGTGCGGCACCGAACCGGACAGCGGGGCGTTCCTCTACCGGACCACCACGCTGTTCCTCGAGAAACTCGGGCTGAACACCGTCGACGAGCTGCCGCCACTCGCACCCTTCCTGCCCGACGACGTAGAAGAGCTTGCCGATGCGACCCGATAACCGTTCCCCGAAAACCGACGCCCCCGTCTACGAGGGTGCCGAGCGCCTGCAGAAGGTGCTCGCCGCCGCAGGCGTGGGTTCCCGGCGCGCCTGCGAGGACCTGATCTTCCGCCGCCGCGTCACGGTGGACGGGCGCGTGGCCAAGCTCGGCGACAAGGTCGACCCGGCCACCGCCGTGATCCACGTGGACGGGGAGCGCCTCCAGGTCGACATTCGCCTGGTCTACGTGGCGATGAACAAGCCGCGCGGGGTGGTCACCACCATGGCGGACGACAAGGGCCGCAACGAGCTGGCCGAGTTCATCGGCAACCGGGTGGAGCAGCGGGTCTACCACGTCGGGCGGCTCGACGCGGACAGCGAGGGCCTGCTGCTGCTCACCAACGACGGCACCCTCGCGCACAAGCTCATGCACCCCTCATACGAGGTGCTGAAGACCTATCTCGCCGAGGTGGTCGGGCCGATCCCGCGCAACCTGAGCAAGCGGCTGCTCGCCGGCGTCGAGCTGGAGGACGGGCCGGTCAAGGTCGACTCGTTCAGGGTGGTGGACACGCTGGGCAAAAGCGCCCAGGTGGAGCTGAGCCTGCACGAGGGCCGCAAGCACATCGTCCGGCGGTTGATGGACGAGGTCGGGCACCCGGTCACCCGGCTGGTGCGTACCTCGATCGGGCCCATCCGGCTGGGTGAGCTGCGGACCGGGCGGCTCCGGCGGCTGACCAACGCCGAGGTCGCCGCGCTGTTCAACGCGGTGGGTGACTGACCCCCGAGTTCGGGGTACGGCCTTCGGTAGGCTCCCGGACGGCCCGGACGCCGGCCGCGCTGGTGGCGCGGGTCGCGTCGCACGGCACCGCGCGCGGTGCGCGGCGAGCTGCGGGCATGATTGATGACGATGGACAACCGCTTGCGGCGCCAGCACCGGGCGATCCGCGAGGTACGGGCTGAGGAGGACACGGTGGAGGAAAACGTACGGGCCGGGCGATGTGTGGTCGCTGTGGACGGGCCGTCCGGTTCGGGTAAGTCCACCGTCTCGCGGCGACTCGCCGTTGGCATCGGTGCGCGCTACCTGGACACCGGGGCGATGTACCGGGCGATCACGTGGGCCGTGTTGCGCTCCGGCGTCGACCTCACCGACGCCGCGTCGGTGGCGAAGGTCGCCGGCGAGGTGGACCTGCGCATCGGCACGGACCCCCAGGGGTACGGCGTGACCGCAGACGGCGTGAGCGTGGACGCGGAGATCCGCGGTCCCGAGGTGACCGGGGCGGTTTCCGCCGTCGCCGCGGTGCCGGCGGTCCGCGAGTTGCTGGTTGCCCGGCAGCGCGAGATGATCGCGAACGCCGGCCGGATGGTCGTCGAGGGCCGTGACATCGGATCGGTCGTGGCGCCGGACGCCGATTTGAAGGTCTTCCTGACCGCCTCCGAGGCGGCCCGGGCTGCCCGGCGCAGCGCCGAGGACGCGGCCGACGTGGCCGCGACCGCCGCCGACCTGGCCCGCCGGGACCGGCTCGACTCGACCCGCAAGGTCAACCCGCTGGCGCAGGCGCCGGACGCGGTGGTGCTGGACACCACCGAGCTGGGCATCGACGAGGTCGTGGCCCGCCTGCGCGACCTGCTCACCCAACGGGGCGTGGCATGAGCGAGCGTAGCGAGCGAATCATCAGGTTCAGTGCGGACGTGCCTTATGACGGTCCGGAGCGCAGCGGAGGAGCGGCATGAGCGAGGGTGCTGGATGGGTCGAGCTGCGTGAGCCGGACGTCGCCGGCGAGGAGCCGTCCGGCCCGCAGCCGGTGGTGGCCGTCGTCGGTCGCCCCAATGTGGGCAAGTCCACGCTGGTCAACCGGATCATCGGCCGCCGGCAGGCGGTCGTCGAGGACATCCCCGGGGTGACCCGGGACCGGGTGCCGTACGACGCGCAGTGGAACGGCCGGGCGTTCACCGTGGTGGACACCGGCGGGTGGGAACCGGACGCGAAGGACCGGGCCGCGGCCATCGCGGCGCAGGCGGAAACCGCGGTGGTCACCGCGGACGTGGTGCTGTTCGTGGTCGACGCGATGGTGGGCTCCACCGACGTCGACGAGGCCGCGGTGAAGATGCTGCGGCGCAGCGCCAAGCCGGTGATCCTGGTGGCGAACAAGGCCGACAACACCTCCATCGAGATGGAGGCCACCTCGCTGTGGTCGCTCGGCCTCGGTGAGCCGTTCCCGGTCTCCGCGCTGCACGGGCGGGGCTCCGGTGACCTGCTGGACGCCATCCTCGCCGCCCTGCCCGAGGCGCCGGCGATCGTGGAGAACCGGCCGCGCGGGCCGCGCCGGGTCGCACTGGTCGGCCGCCCGAACGTGGGCAAGTCCAGCCTGCTCAACCGGTTCTCCGGTGAGGAGCGGGCGGTCGTCGACTCGGTCGCCGGCACCACCGTCGACCCGGTGGACAGCCTGGTCGAGATCGGCGGCCAGACCTGGCAGCTGGTGGACACCGCCGGCCTTCGCAAGCGGGTCGGCAAGGCCAGTGGCACCGAGTACTACGCCAGCCTGCGTACCGCCGCCGCCATCGAGGCCGCCGAGGTGGCCGTGGTCCTGCTGGACTCCAGCGAACCGATCAGCGAGCAGGACCAGCGGATCCTGTCGATGGTGACCGAGAGCGGCCGGGCCCTGGTCATCGCGTTCAACAAGTGGGACCTGGTCGACGCCGACCGCCGGTACTACCTGGACAAGGAGATCGACCGGGAACTGCGCCGCATCCCCTGGGCGATCCGGCTGAACCTGTCGGCGATGACCGGCCGGGCCGTCGACAAGCTGGCCCCGGCGCTGAACAAGGCCCTCGCGAGCTGGGAGACCCGGGTGCCGACCGCGCACCTCAACCAGTGGCTGACCGCGCTGGTGCAGGCCACCCCGCACCCGGTGCGCGGTGGGCGCGCGCCGCGGATCCTGTTCGCCACCCAGGCCGGGGTGGCGCCGCCGCGGTTCGTGCTCTTCACCACCGGCCCGCTCGACGCCGGCTACCAGCGCTTCGTCGAGCGCAAGCTCCGTGAGGAGTTCGGGTACGAGGGCAGCCCGATCGAGATCTCGGTCCGCCCGCGCAAGAAGCTCGGGCCGGGCG
>NZ_RCVI01000237.1:0-4080 GCF_003667455.1 Micromonospora sp. CV4
GTACGGCTCCGACTCGCTGGAGCGGCTGCTGGCGGAGCACCGCGACGAGATCGCCTCGGACGTCATCGTGATCGCCGACTCCGGCAACTGGGACATCGGCGTACCGGCGCCGGGTGCGTGCTCCACGCGGTCATCCGGATCTTGTGCAGGCTGTCCCGCAGGTCGCCGCCACCGGCGTACTCGGCGGCCTGCTCAAGGAAGGCGGTGGTGTCGATCTGGGACAGGTCGCCACCGCCGGCGAGCTTCATCAGCAGCCGCAGCGCGGCGGCCGGGTCCTGCCCGGCGAGCAGACCGGCCCGGTCGGCGGAGAGCTCCGCCTTGCGCCACCACTCCAGCATCGCCGCGATGATGGCCCGCAGCGCGAACGCGCCGACCGGCAACCAGCTCAGGTTGGCCGCCCACCGGGTGAGGATCATGAGCATCGTCTTGTAGACCGCGTGCCCGCTGCCGACGTGCCCCAGCTCATGGCCGAGCAGGCAGCGCAGCTCGTCCTCGTCGAGCTGCTGCACGCAGGCGGAGTTGAGCACGACGAACGGCCGGTCCAGGCCGACGGCCTCGGCGCCCAGCCAGGGCGACTGCGTCACGTACAGCTCGGGCAGCTCGCTCACGTCGAGCGCCGCGGCGGCCTCGGTGTAGCGCTGCCACACCGCCGGGTACTGCCGGTGGTCGACCCGGATGCCCGAGGCCAGCACCGAGAGCCGGAAGCCCCGCTCGTTCCACATGCCGAAGAACGCCCGCACCACGTCGTCGAAACCCCGCAGCTCGCGCAGTGCGACCAGGGCGCCCCGGTCGGCCGGATGTTCCCAGGCCCGCGAGCTGATGCCGGTGAGGGTGATCCGGCGCCGCGCGGGCGAATCCGGTGCCGACATGATGAGTCCCCCGTTCGCCGCGCCTGAGCCTTCTCGGATCGTGCCGTGGCCGATGGCAGCCTCCTCGCATCGTGCCGCAGCCGGTGGCGGACGTCCATGCCCCGCTCAGCGGATGCGCACGTAGTACCGGTCCGCGTCGTGCGGCAGCCTCGGCGCGCCGTCGACCACGAGGTCGGCCCGGGTGGCCGTGTCGTCGGCGGCGAAGTGCGCGCGCTCCCCGGCGTGCCAGCGGCGCAGCTCGGGCACGATCTCCGGCCCGTCCCGGGCGACCGCGCGGGCCAGCCGCAGGGAGGCGGGCGCGGTGACGAAGGCGGCCAGGGTCACCTCCGGCGCGACGGCGGCGCGCGCGGCGCTGACCCCCTCCAGGATCAGCACCGGCCCGGCCGGCACCGGGACCGGGCGGGGCAGGAAGCATCTCCGTACCCAGCTGTAGCGCCGGTAGGAACCGTCCCGCCCCGCACGCAGCGGGCCCAGCACCCACTCGTCGAGTCGGGGCCAGAAGGTGAGTTGGTCGTCCCAGCCGTCGAGCAGGTCGTCGGTGTGCACCACCGGCGGCCGGGCAGCGCCGGGCAGCGCCGCCAGGGCATCCGCGAGGTGCGCGGCGAAGCGGCTCTTGCCCGCGCCGCTCGGCCCGTCGACCGCGACCAGCCGGGTCCGCCCCAACCGTGCCGGGCCCGCGAGCACCCGGCGGGCCAACTCGGCGTACGCCTCGACGACCACCACCGGCGGCACCCCGTCCACGCCGCCTCCCGTCCACGCCGACGATTCGGTAGAAAACAGCGCCAAGTCCACACGATCGACTCGCGATCACGGAAACCGGGGTGTCCCGCCGACACGGACACCACGACTTCCAGGAAGCCGAGTCGATCGTGCCGGATCGAGGTGCCCGCAACTCGTCCGGCTGACCGCCACGGCCGGGCACCGTCACGTCCGGGGGATTTGGGGCGACGACGGGTGATGCGCGGCCCGTTCGCCGTCCGACGCACACCCGAATCGGGATGATCGGGTGGTGCTCCGAGACGTGATGAGCCCCGGCGTCGACGCCCTGCTCGAACAGGCCCGCGCCGGGCTGCACCGACTGACTCCGCAGCAGACCGTCGAGGCGGTCCGCGGCGGCGCGCTGCTGATCGACACCCGTACCGAGATGCAGCGCCGCGACCAGGGCGACCTTCCCGGGGCGGTCGTCATCGACCGGACGGTCCTGGAGTGGCGGCTCGACCCGGCCAGCGAGTGGCGCATTCCGGAGGCCACCGGCTACGACCGGGAGATCGTCCTGGTGTGCCGGGAGGGTTACAGCTCCAGCCTGGCCGCCGCCAGCCTCCAGACGCTCGGGCTCCGCCGGGCCACCGACATGATCGGCGGCGTCGACGCGTGGCTCGCCGCCGGCCTTCCGACCACCGACCGCCCCGCCGACATCCGCCACTGACCGCGGCCGGTCAGGCCGGTGGCGGTCCGGGTGGGATGAAGGGGAGGCCGGGCGGTGGCCCGGTCTCGATGAGGCGCCACAGGGCGTCGGTGTCCAGATGCTCCTCCACCAGGTCACCGAGCAGGTCGAGCGAGCGTTCCCGGGCGGCGGCAAAGCTGGTGTCGGGAGCGACCCGGAAGCCGGTGCGCCCGGCCAGCCGCGCCACCTCGGTGAGGAAACGGCGGCGGAAGCCGTCGGATTCAAATGCCCCGTGCCAGTGCGTGCCGTGTACGACGCCGAGCACCGCGCCCTCGCCGACGCCGTCGCTCCCGGTCAGCAGCGGGGCCAGGGTCGGGTCGGTGTGCGAGACGTACCCGTGGTGGATCTCGTAGCCGCGGACCGGCAGGCCGCCGTGGGCCGTGCCCACCGACTGCCGGACGGTCTTGCGCGGATCGAAGGTGATCTCGATGGGCAGCAGACCGAGGCCCGGCACGCTGCCCTGACAGCTCTCCACCGGGTCGTGGATCGCGCGCCCCAGCATCTGGAAGCCGCCGCAGAGACCGAGCAGTGGCTTGCCGGCCGCCACGTGGGCCAGGACCGCGTCGGCGAGGCCGGTCTGGCGCAGCCAGGCGAGGTCGGCCACGGTCGACTTGGACCCGGGCAGCACGACCAGGTCGGCGGCGGCCAGCTCGGCCGGTTCGACGGTGAGGCGTACGCGGACGCCCGGCTCGGTGGCCAGCGCCTCCACGTCGGTGGCGTTGCTGATCCGGGGCAGCCGGACGACGGCCACGTCCAGCCACTCGGTGCCGTGCGGGGCGGCCGGGCGGCCGAGCACCCGCCCGTACGCGAGCGAATCCTCGGCGTCGAGCCAGAGGTCGAGTGCCCAGGGCAGCACCCCGTACGTGGGGCGGCCGGTGACGTGGCGCAGCATGTCCAGCCCCGGCTGGAGCAGGCCGAGGTCGCCCCGGAACTTGTTGATCACGAAACCGGCGATCAACGCCTGGTCGGCCGGGTCGAGCAGAGCGACGGTGCCGAACATCGACGCGAAGACGCCACCACGGTCGATGTCGCCGACCACGATGGTGGGCAGGTTGGCGTGCCGGGCCAGCCCCATGTTGACGTAGTCGCCGGCCCGCAGATTGATCTCGGCAGGGCTGCCGGCGCCCTCGCAGATCACCACGTCGTACGCGGCCCGCAGCTCGGCCAGCGCCGCGTACGCGGTCTCGGCGAGCCGGGGACGCAGGTGCCGGAACGTGCCGGCGGTGATCGTGTCGACCGCCTCGCCCAGCAGCACGACCTGGCTGGCCAGGTCGCTGCCCGGCTTGAGCAGCACCGGGTTGAAGCGCAGGTCGGGGGCGATGCCGCAGGCGGCGGCCTGCATGGCCTGCGCCCGGCCGATCTCGCCGCCGCGCCCGTCCGACCCGACCACCACCGCGGAGTTGTTCGACATGTTCTGCGCCTTGAACGGCGCCACCTTCACGCCCTGCCGGTGCAGCCAGCGGCAGATGCCGGCGGTGAGCACGCTCTTGCCGGCGTCGGAGGTGGTGCCGGCGACCAGCAGCCCGCCACTCACCGCCCGCTCCCCCGCCTCGCCGCGACGACTCCCCGCCCGCGCGGACGCTCACCGGCGCCGCCCGGATCTCCGGCGCGGTCGGGCTGGCCGCCCTCGGGCTGGCCGCCGCGTACCCGCTGACCGTCGGCCGTCTGGCCGCCGCCGTCGGGCGGCCCGCTTGAGGTGCCGCGCCTCGGGGCGGGGACCGTCTCCCAGGAAGGGACGCACCTCGGAGCGTCCGCAGTAGCTGTTCC
>NZ_RCVI01000415.1:0-3995 GCF_003667455.1 Micromonospora sp. CV4
GCACCCGTGCGCCGGCGGTCCGCGCCGCCGCCGCCACCCGGGCGTCGTCGGTCACCACCAGAACCTCGGCGACCGCCGGGCAGGCCAGCACCGCGCGGAGTGTGTCAGCCGCCAGGGCCAGCGCCAGCTCCTCGTGCGGTACGCCGGGCAGCGCGCCCCGCAACCGGCTCTTGGCTGCGGTCAGACGCTTCACCGGCACCACCACGGCCCACCCCGACTGACTCACGTCGGCAATCCTGCCAGCCGGACGGCGGGACCCTCGCTGGCCGTACCGGGGGCGAGCAGGCATGATTTCCGCTGCGGGCGTCGCGAGCGGGGTTCGCGGCGGGGTCGGGGCGGGACGAGGAGGCACAGTGGCACGGCGGAGGCTGGGGTTCTGGCAACGGTTCGCCGTGGCGCTGGTGAAGCCGGTGATGACCGTCTGGACCCGGCGTACCTGGCGCGGCATGGAGCACCTCGGCCGGGACGGCGGCATGATCATCGTCGCCAACCACATCTCGCACGCCGACCCGTTGGTGTCCGCGCACTTCGTCTACGACTCCGGCCGGTGGCCGCAGTACCTGGGCAAGGCCAGCGTGTTCCGGGTGCCGGTGATCGGCTGGATCCTGCACCGGTGCCGGCAGATCCCGGTCGAGCGGGGCAGCGTGGACGCGGTCCGCTCGCTGGACGCCTCGGTCGCCGCGCTCGACGAGGGCGGCGCGGTGGTGATCTACCCGGAGGGCACCACCACCCGGCAGCCGGAGCTGTGGCCGATGAAGGCCAAGACCGGCGCCGCCCGGCTGGCGCTGGCCACCGGCGCGCCCGTGGTGCCGCTGGTGATGTGGGGGCCGGAGCGGATCTTCGACCCGCGGACCACCCGGCTCAACCTGCGCCCGCGGATCCCGGTGACCGTGGTCGCCGGCGAACCGATCGATCTGAGCCGGTGGGCGGGCGCCCCGCCGACGCGGGCCACCCTCGAGGAGATGACGGACGCCATCATGCTGCGGCTGCGCGACATGCTCGCCGAGATTCGTGGTGGCACCCCGCCACCGCTGTGGGAACGGCCGGCCCGACCGTCCGCCGAGCGCCAGCAGCAGGGTGGTGTGGCGTGACCGGGCACGTCGCGGTCCTGGGCGCCGGCTCCTGGGGCACCGCGTTCGCCAAGATCCTCGCCGACGCGGGGCGGGACGTGACGGTGTGGGCCCGGCGCGCGCCGGTGGCGGAGAGCATCCGCACCGAGCGCCGCAACCCGGAGTACCTGCCGGACCTGCTGCTGCCGGGCCGGGTCACCGCCACCCACGACGCCGTCGAGGCGATCACCGGCGCCGAACTGGTGGTGCTGGCCGTGCCGTCGCAGACCCTGCGCGGCAACCTCGCCGAATGGACCGGGCACCTGCACCCGGACGCCACCCTGGTGTCGCTGATGAAGGGCATCGAGCTCGGCACCACCAAGCGGATGAGCGAGGTCATCGTCGAGACCGCCGGCGTGGCCGCCGACCGGGTGGTGGTGGTCTCCGGCCCGAACCTGGCCCCGGAGATCGCCGCCGAGCAGCCGGCCGCCACCGTGGTCGCCGGCACGAACAGCCACCGCACCGCGCTCGTGCAGGCGTCGATCCGGACGCCCTACCTGCGCCCGTACACGAACGACGACGTGATCGGCTGCGAGCTGGGCGGGGCGGTCAAGAACGTGATCGCCCTGTCGTACGGCATCGCCACCGCGATGGGCTTCGGCGACAACACCCGGGCCATGCTGATGACCCGCGGGCTGGCCGAGACGGCCCGCCTGGGTGTGGCGCTCGGCGCTGATCCGATCACGTTCGCCGGCCTGGCGGGCATGGGCGACCTGGTCGCCTCCTGCTCCTCCCCGCTGGCCCGGAACCGCACCTTCGGCGAGCATCTGGGCCGGGGCGAGACGCTGGAGCAGGCCCAGGCCGCCACCCGACAGACCGCCGAGGGTGTGAAGAGCTGCCTGGCGATCCGTGACCTGGCGCGGGCGCACGGTGTCGAGATGCCGATCACCGAGCAGGTCGAGCGGATCTGCCACGAGGGGATGGACCCCCGCCTCGCCGTGGACACCCTGATGAGCCGGACCGCCAAACCCGAGTCGTACGAGTGAGGAACCCGATGAGCGATCTGGGTGACGGCACCCGCTGTGTGCACGCCGGGCTGCCCGAGCCGGCGCCCGGTGACCCCTTCCTGCCCGGGCCGGTCCTCGCCGCGCCGTACCACCTCGACCCGTGGCAGGGCCCGGCCGGCTCGCCGAACGGCTACGGACGCCCCGACAATCCCACGCGGCGGCTGCTGGAGGCGGCCGTGGGGGAGCTGGAGGGTGGCGACTGCCGCGTCTTCGCCACCGGGCAGGCGGCCATCACCGGGATGCTGCTCACCCTGCTGCGCCCGGGGGACACCGTGGTGCTGCCCACCGACGGATACTTCCCGGTCCGCGCGTTCGCCACCGACGTGCTGGAGGCGATCGGCGTCCGCGTGCTCTTCGTTCCGACCGTCGGGCCGTACCCGTCGCTGGAGGGCGTCCGGCTGGTGCTGGTGGAGACCCCGGCCAACCCGGGCCTGGACGTGGTCGACGTGGCCGCCCTGGCAAAGCAGGCGCACGCCGCCGGCGCGCTGCTCGCCGTGGACAACACCACGGCGACCCCGCTCGGCCAGCGTCCGCTGGACCTCGGCGCCGACCTGGTGGTCGCCTCGGGCACGAAGGCGCTCACCGGTCACTCCGACCTGCTGCTGGGCTACGTGGCCAGCCGGTCGACCGAGCTGATCGAGGCGGTGACGGGCTGGCGCACCACCACCGGCTCGGTGCCGGGCGCGTTCGACGCCTGGCTGGCGCACCGCTCGTTGGGCACGCTCGACCTGCGGCTGGCCCGGCAGAGCGCCAACGCCGCCGCGGTTGCCGACCTGCTCGCCGGCCGGCCCGACGTGACCGGCCTGCGCTGGCCGGGACGCCCCGACGACCCCGCGTACCCGGTGGCCTCGGCGCAGATGCGCCGGATGCCCGGGGTGCTCTCGTTCGACCTGGGCGACGCCGACCGGGTGAGCCGTTTCGTCGAGGCCGCCCGGCTGGTGGTGGCCGCCACCTCCTTCGGTGGCCTGCACACCACCGCGGACCGGCGGGCGCAGTGGGGCGACGACACCGCCCCCGGCTTCGTCCGGCTCTCCTGCGGAGTGGAGGACACGGTCGACCTGGTGGCCGACATCGCCGCCGCGCTGGACGCCGCCGGATCGGCCTGAGTTATCGTGTCGGCGGCCCGCACCGGCGGGCCCCGACCGGAGGAGGTGAGTCCGATCCGTCAGCCGACCGGACCGGCGCTTCCTCCCGTGTCCCGGCCGCACTAGCGGCCACGGGAGCGCCGGCGAGCGTTTCCCGGAGGTATCCCATGGCACCACCGTTCCCCACCGACCGGCCGGCCCTCGTACGCCGGCTGCGGACCGCCGGCTGCGTCTACGCCGAGGACGAGGCCGACCTGCTGCTGGCCGCGGCCGACACCCCGGCGGCGTTGGCCGATTTGACCGAGCGCCGGGTGGCCGGCGAACCGCTGGAGCACCTGCTCGGCTGGGCGGAGTTCTGCGGCCTGCGGATCGCCGTCGCCCCGGGAGTCTTCGTGCCGCGCGGCCGGACCGCCCTGCTGGTCGAGGCGGCGGCCGCGGTGACCGGCCCGGCGCCGGCCGTGGTCGACCTCTGCTGCGGCTCCGGGGCCACCACCGTCGCGTTGGCGCACCGGCTCGCGCCGCGCTGGCTGGCCGCCGCCGACATCGACCCGGCGGCCGTGGCGTGCGCCCGCCGCAACCTCGCCGGGCTGGCCGCCGAGGTGTTCGAGGGCGACCTGTTCGCGCCGCTGCCGGAGCACTGGCGGGGTCGGCTGGACCTGGTGGTCGCCAACGCCCCGTACGTGCCGACCGACGCGGTGGCGCTGATGCCCGCCGAGGCGCGCCTGCACGAGGCGCCGGTGGCGCTCGACGGCGGACCGGACGGCCTCGCGGTGCTGCGCCGGCAGCGACCCGGC
>NZ_RCVI01000094.1:0-3910 GCF_003667455.1 Micromonospora sp. CV4
GGGTTAGGGGAGGAGGGGGTGGAGGAGGACGTTTTCGTCTCGGCCGGGGCCTACGCCTACGACGCTCACCCTGGTGTTGCAGAGTTCTTCGACGCGGGCGATGTAGCGGCGGGCGTTCTCCGGCAGCTCGTCAGCGGTGCGGGCCTTGGTGATGTCCTCCCACCAGCCGTCGAGCTCCTCGTAGACGGGCGTGGCGTGGTGGAAGTCGGTCTGGCTCATCGGCATGTCGTCGACCCGTACGCCGTTGATCTCGTAGCCGACGCAGATCGGCACCTTGGGCAGCCCGGTGAGCACGTCCAGCTTGGTGATGACCAGGTCGGTGACGCCGTTGAGGCGGCAGGCGTACCGGGCGACGACCGCGTCGAACCACCCGCACCGGCGCTCCCGACCGGTGGTGGTGCCGTACTCCGCGCCGATCTTGCGCAGGTGGTCGCCGTTGGCGTCGAACAGCTCGGTCGGGAACGGGCCCGCGCCGACCCGGGTGGTGTACGCCTTGCTCACCGCGATCACCTTGCTGATCGCGGTCGGCGGGATGCCGGCGCCCACGCAGGCGCCGCCGGCCGTCGGGTTGGACGAGGTCACGAAGGGGTACGTGCCGTGGTCCATGTCGAGCATGGTGGCCTGGGCGCCCTCCAGCAGCACCGTCTCGCCCCGGTCCAGGGCGTCCCAGAGCATCGCCCGGGTCTCGGCGATGTACGGCTTGAGCCGCTCCGCGTACCCCAGGTACTCCTCGACGGTCGCCTCGAGGTCGATCGCCTTGCGGTTGTAGACCTTGAACAGGATCTGGTTCTTCTCGCGCAGTGCGAGTTCCAGCTTCTTGCGCAGGATGCCCGGATCGAGCAGGTCCTGGAGCCGGATGCCGATCCGGGCGACCTTGTCGCCGTACGCGGGGCCGATGCCCCGGCCGGTGGTGCCGATCCGGGACGAGCCGAGGTAGCGCTCGATGACCCGGTCCAACGCCCGGTGGTGCGGCATGATCAGGTGCGCGTCGCCGGAGATCCGCAGCCGGGACACGTCCACGCCCCGCTCGGCCAGCCCGTCGATCTCGGTGAGCAGCACCTTCGGGTCGACCACCACGCCGTTGCCGATGACGATCATCGCGCTCGGCGAGAGCGCGCCGGAGGGCATCAGGTGCAGTGCGTACTTCTGGCCGTCCGGGGTGATCACCGTGTGGCCCGCGTTGTTGCCACCGGAGTAGCGCACGACGTAGTCGACCCGCTCACCCAGCAGGTCGGTAACCTTGCCCTTGCCCTCGTCGCCCCACTGAGCGCCGAGGAGCACGATCGCTGGCATCTTTTCCGCCTCCAGAAGGCTCGGGTGCCAGGTGGCGACCGGTTGGCGAGCCCGGGGTGTCAGGTTAACAAGTAGTGACGGCGCGGCCGGCAGGGGTCGCGCCGAGAGGCAGGAGGCTCCTTCCGTGTACGACGTGGTGCTGCTCACCCTCGGTTCGGAGCGGGACGCTCCCGGGGGCTGCGGCAGCGGTGGGGCCTGCTGCGGCGGCGCGACCGGAGCCGACGCCGACCCGACGACCGGTGCCGGCAGCGCCGACGATGGCACGACCGGCCCGGCCGGCGATCAGACGACCGGCGCGGCCGTTGGCGGGGCGGGGGGCGCTGCGGACACGTGCGTCACGGAGCGGCCGCGCGTGCCGGTGCTGGCCTGCGTCGACGCCCTGAACGCCCGGGGTGCCCGGGTGCAGACGGTCACCGCGCGCTCGGACGCCGACATCGACGAGGTGCTGTCCCGGCTCGACGGTCCGCCGCGCCCGGATGGTCTGGCCTGGCCGGACCCGGACGGCAAGACCCGGCTGGTCGTCGCCACGGCCAGCGACGGGCAGTTACGCGCCGTGCTGCGCCGGCTGGTCCGGCGGTACGCGCCAGCGCCGAGCCGCCGCCCGGCGGACCTGCCCGCTGACCGGACCCTGCCCGACCTGCCGCCGGTGGCCGTACTTCCGCTCGATCCGGCACGTGGCGGCACTCACCGGGACCTGGCCGCGCAGCTCGGGCTGCCCCGCGACCCGGCCGCGGTGGCCGCCGCGGTGCTGGACGGCACGCCGCGCCGGCTGGACCTGCTGCGCAACGACGGCGGCTCGGTGACCCTGGACGGCGCTCTGCTCGGCGCCGCCGACGACGCCGGCCGGCCGCTGCACTGGCGGGCCCGGGTCGAGGTGGACGACACCATCCTGACTGACGGTGACGAACCGCTGCTGGCCTGTGCGATCGGGAACGCCGGCGGGTACGCGACGCTCGACGACGTGACGTTGCTGGCCGCGCCGGATCCGGCCGACGGCCAGGTCGAGGTCGCGGTGGCCGTGCCGGTGGTCGTCCGCTCGAAGCTGGGCAGGAAGCGGGTACGCCTGGAGGTGCGGCGGGCTCGCGGGCGCGCGGTGTCGGTGCTGCCCAGGGAGGGCAAGGTGCCCTACCTCGACGACGGCGTCGAGGGCGAGCTGACCCGCAAGCGGTCCTGGTGGGTCGAACCGGGCGCCTGGGCGGTCTGGTCGATCTGACCCCGGCTGCGCCGACCGACCCTCGTCGGCCGGTGGGCCTATCCTCGCAGGAGGACTGGGGAGGGGCCGTAATGGACGAGAACGCCGACCGGGCGCAGGTGCCCGGCCAGCAGCCGGTGCCGGAGCGGGACATCGAACCACTCTGGCCACCCGATGCGACCGACCGGGGCGCGGACGCCGCAGCACCACCATGGGCGTCGATCTCCGAGCAACGGGGTGGCCCACCGTCGTCGGCCGCGCCGCCATCGACCGTGCTGCCGCCGGTGGCCGTGCCGCCGACGGGCCGCCCGCCGGTTCCCGGGCAGCCCGGGGCCGCGGCGCTGCCCCCGCCGTCACCGTCCGACTACCCGTCGCTCACGGGTGCCGTGCCGGCGCCCGGCGGCTGGGGCGTCAGCGGCCCCTCCGGCACCGCCTCGGGCTGGGCACCGGGCCAGCCGAGCTGGCCACCGCCTGCCGACCCCCCGGCGTCCGATGCTCCCGGGCCGACGGTCGACGACGCCCGACCCACGCCGTCGACCACCGATGCCGCGTCCGGCGCACCAGCGAGCGGGGCTTCCCGAGCTGCCGGGCCTGCCGCGACTCCCGGCTCAGCACCCGATGCCGGCTCAGCATCCGATCGCGCCTCGGCCACCGGCCCTGCTGCCTGGAACGGCGCGGCGGGCGCGACCGCCGGTTCGGCGACCGGCTCGACCGGGCCTGCGAGCAGCGGCACACCCGACGACACCGGCGCCGCGGCATCGCGCAGCGCGACGCCGGCGACGAACCGCCCGACAGCAGCGGCAGGCGCCACGTCAGTGGTGGCCGACCCCTGGGCACCCAGCCCCCGACCGGAGGCGGCCGATCCAACGCCGCCGGCAACCGAGCCAACGCCACCGCCGGCAGCCGGGCCGACACCGCCACAGGCAGCCGGGCCAACGCCGCCGCAGGCCATCAGGCCCACGCCGCAGGCAGCCGTCCCCGGGCCGATGGCGACCGGCCCCACACCGCCACAGGCAGCCGGCGCGGGGCCGGGGACGGCTGGCTCCGGGCCGCAGGCAGCCGGGCCCACGCCGGAGACAGCCCACGACGCGCCGCTGAGAGCCGGCTCAACGCCGCAGGCAGGCACCCTGCCCGACGCGGAGACCTCCAAGCCGGGAGCAAGCCCCACACCTGGCGCGGGAAGCGCCGCAGCAGGAACCGAACCGGCGAAGGCCGCTGATCCCGTCCCGGCCCCGCCGATCGTGCCGGGTGGCGTCGACCTGGACCTGCCGTTCACCCTGGACCGCCCGGCGGCCCCGGCCGCGCCGGCCGACCGTCCGATCCCCGACGATGCGGCAGCGAGCGAATCCGTGAGCTCGGGCCCCGTTGCGGCGGAGTCGGCATCGCCCCCGGCTGGCGGCACCGGCGTCGGGGACGGACCGGCCA
>NZ_RCVI01000091.1:0-3905 GCF_003667455.1 Micromonospora sp. CV4
CCACCGTCCTGCTGGCCGGGCGTCGCGCCGCCGTCGGCCGGGCCCTCGGCGCCGCCGTCCGCGCCACCGTCCTGGCGACCCGGGGTCGCACCACCGTCGGCCGGGCCCTCCAGGCCGCCGCCGCCCGTGGTCTGCATGTCGTCATCGTTGAGTGCCATCGGTACTCCCTCGGGTGTGCCGCCCCGCCGTACGCCGGGGTCCATCGTGCTGCGGGTGGTACCCCACGCGCGATCTTCTCTAACCCACACCGTAGACGCCGAACCGGGGCGACACGGGCGGTTCACCGGCGCGCGGCCCGGTGCCAGGATGAAGGGATGATCCTGGTGGGCACCTCCGGCTGGCAGTACCGCGACTGGCGCGGCCGCTTCTATCCGCAGACGCTGCCGCAGCGGCTCTGGCTGGAGCACTTCGCGGCCGGGTTCGCCACCGTCGAGGTCAACAACGCCTTCTACCGGCTGCCGGAGCGGGACACCTTCGCCGCCTGGCGGGCCCGGACCCCGGCGGATTTCTGTGTGGCGGTGAAGATGAGCCGCTACCTGACCCACATCAAGCGGCTGCGCGACCCGGAGGAGCCGGTGGCCCGGTTCCTCGGCCGGGCGACCGCGCTCGGTGACCGGCTCGGCCCGGTCCTGCTGCAACTCCCACCGAACCTGCCGGCGAACGTCGACGCGCTCGACGCGACGCTGCGGCTGTTTCCGGCCGAGGTGCGGGTGGCGGTGGAGCCGCGGCACCCCTCGTGGTGGACCGACGCCACACGCGGGGTGCTGGAACGCCGGCGGGCGGCGCTGGTCTGGGCGGACCGGCTGGGTCGCCCGGTCGCCCCGCGCTGGCGCACCACCGACTTCGGCTACCTGCGGCTGCACGAGGGACGGGCCCGGCCCTGGCCCCGGTACGGTCGCACCGCGCTCGCCTCCTGGGTGCGCCGACTGGCCGACGCCTTCGGCGCGGACGAGCCGGCGTACGTCTACTTCAACAACGATCCTGGCGGCGCCGCCATCGTGGACGCCGTCGCGTTCGCCGCCCTGGCCAGCCGGGCCGGTCATCCGGTGTCCCGGGTGCCGTCCGCACCACCGGCGGAACCGGCCACCTCCGACGGCTGAGCCCGCCCGACGACGGTCGGGCGGGCCCACAGCGTCAGGACGGCCCGTCAGGGCAGCATCCGGGCCAGGTCCTTGGGCATGGTGTCCTTGACGTCCTGCCACTCGCCCTGGGTGACGTGTCGGCGCAGGGTGTCGAGCACCACCTGCGTCACCCGCTCGGCGCCGCCCTCGGCGTCGTACGGGAATCCCTGGCGCACCTCGTAGAGGAAGTCGTCCCGATTGAGCTTGATCGGGACGTCCGCGGGGTTCCAGCCGTCGAAGTAGATCCCCCGGACCAGGATCGGCAGCTGCTGGGCGAACTCCACGCTCTCGTTCACGGGCAGCCGGTCCCGTAGCAGGTGCAGCACCGTGCGCAACGCCGCGTACGACTGGTTGCGTCGGTCCTTCGGCCAGCCGTAGGCGTTCTCGATGTCCTTGAGAATGAGGTTCGTCTTGTCCAGCGAGGACTCGAACGCCGAAATCATCGTGTCAGCCATCGGTCGACCCCCGTTCCGCGGTGTCCCACCGTTGGTCGTCGTTGCGCCGCGGCGGCCCCGCCGGGCCACGTCGGGCCCGTATCGGGCTGCCCTGCGGCGCGCGCCGGGCGTTGTCGGCCGTACCGACCACGTGCAGGACGGCGCCACGCCGTCTATCCGCCACCAGTCGAACCGTCATTCCCGTCACCTCCGTGTCGTCTCCGGCGCCGGCCGCCCTCACGACCGCACGCACCTGCCAGCCTGCCCGTCCGGTGGGTGACCCGGCCCCACCCCGAACGGGTGAGCCGGACGACGTTGCTCGACCCGCTCAGGCCGCTCAGTCCGCGCCGAGCAACCCGGCCAGGGTCTTCGCGTTCGTCTGCGCGTAGTCGCGGTAGCAGTTGTTCATCAGCACGTGTGTCTGCCCGGCCTCGTCGGCCAGCTCGCGCAGCTTCGGCGCCCAGTCGGCCAGCTCCCGCTTGGAGTAGTGGTAGCCGAACTTCTCGTGGATGTCCTTGCTGGTCCACTTGTCGCTGTGGCCGTGGAAGCGCACGACGGCGAGGTCCGCGGTCGCGGCCAGCACCGGGGGCAACGACGAGCGGTGACCCTGCGGCATGTCCACGCAGACGTACGGCAGCCGGTGCTCGCGCAGGAAGGCGAGGGTCTCGTCGGCGTTGGCGCCGTCGAACCAGGAGGCGTGGCGGAACTCGTAGACCGGGCGCAGCGGCGCGCAACGCTTCGCCACCTCCAGCAGGTACTGCTTGTTGTCCCGCTTGATGGTGAACCAGGGCGGGAACTGGAACAGCAACGCTCCCAACTTGCCCACCTGGACCAGCGGGTCCAGCGCGGACAGGAAGCGCGTCCACACCTCCTCGTACGCCTGCGCGGGCAGGTCGTCGGGGTAGATGTTCTTCTTGTCGGTCTCCGGGCGCAGGTCCTTGTAGAGCGCGCTGACCCGGGTGGGATGACCGGTCAGCAGGCTGAACGCCTTGATGTTGAAGGTGAAGCCGTTCGGCGTGCGCTCGGCCCAGAGCCGCGCGGTCGCCTCGGCGGGCGGCGAGTAGTAGGTGGCGTCCACCTCGACCAGCGGAAACTGTCGGGCGTAGTACGCCAGCCGCTTCTCCGGCGTGTCCGCGGTCTGCGGATACCAGCCCGAGTCCAGCAGCGTGCGGTCGGTCCAGGAAGCGGTGCCCACGAGAATGTCACCCATGGGTGGAGTCCACCGTGTTCCGGACCGACCGGCAACCGCTGACAGCCGCTCAGGCCGCCCGCCGCTCGCGGGTCTGCTTGCAGGTCACGCAGGTGGTGGCGGACGGGAAGATCTCCAGCCGCTCCACCGGGATCGCCGCCGAGCAGCCTTCGCACCAGCCGTAGGTGCCCTCCGCGAGCCGGGCGAGGGCGTGCTCGTACTGGGCGCGGCGGTCGAGGATGGTGCGCAACAGGGACTGCGCGGTGTCACGCTCGGCCGTCTTGGTGCCGCTGTCGGCCTGGTCGTCACCCGCGGTGTCACCGACCTCCACCAGCCGCAGCACCTGGCTCTGCAGCACGGCCTGCTCGTACTCCGCGGAGAGCTCGTCGTAGCGCGCCTGGAGGGAGCGCCGGATCTCGTCGATCTCCGCCTGGGAACGACCCGTGTCGACCGTCTCATGGACGAGCATCGCTGCCTGCCTTTCCTGGGCCTGATCAAGGTGAACCGGGAAGCCGGCGGCACCTGGCCCCGGTCGCGGTCGCGTCTGGTGCGCGGGCGGTCACCCGCGCTCTGTGAGCCGGGCGAGTACCCGCCGGAACAGTCGATCAAACCGGCGAATTTTCGGCGGTTGTCAGGCGTCGGCGCCGGGCTCCACGAGCGCCGGTCGGCGGGGGTCGTCGGCCCGTACCACCACGTCGGCGAAGCTGGCCGGAACGACCTCCTCGGCGTACCGGTCGAAGGCCGGCAGGGTCCAGTCCTGGGCCGGTTCGGTACGCCGGCGCAGCGCCGCCGCGGACAGCTCCAGGTGGACGGTGATGTCGAAGGGCAGGCCGCCGCCGAGCAGCAGCGCGCCGCTGACCAGGACCACACCGCCCGGTGGCAGGTCGACGTACCGGGCGCGGCTGGCCCGGTCGGCGGCGGCGTCCCAGAGCGAGGGGAGCAGCCGTCCGGTGCCGCCGGGGCCGGCCGGGTCGAGCACCTCCCGGCGTAACCCGGCCTCGTCCACCCACCCCTCGTAGTAGGCGTCCGGGTTGGTGCGGCCGAGTTCGAAGCGCAGCGACGCGGGGCGGAGGAAGTCGGTGGCGCGTACGTGCAGCACGGGCCGGCCCCGGGCGCGCAACGGTTCGACCAACGCGGCGGCCAGCGCGTCCGGTCCGGCGG
>NZ_RCVI01000090.1:0-3897 GCF_003667455.1 Micromonospora sp. CV4
ATGCCGAGGCTCACCACGAGCGTGGCCGCCGCGGCGGCGCCGCCGATCATCAGCGGCCGACGCCAGCGCCGCGGCGAGCGGTGCCGCCCCTCGCCCGGCCGGCCGACGCCGGTCGGACCGGTCTGCCAGTCGTCGGTGGTCTCCGCACCGGGGGCGTCGCCGCGCCAGCCGCCGGTCAGCTCGTCCTCCTGCTGGTACGCGGGCTCGTACGCCGGCCAGCCGGCGGCGTGGTCCCCGGCGGGGGCCGCCGGTTCCTGCTGCCAACCGGCGGCGGGCTGCGTCCGCTGCCACTCGTCTCCGGGCTGGTCGGGGTCGCCGTCACCGAACAGGTAGGCCGAGCGAGGTTCCGGTCGATCCCTCAGCCAGTCCGGCTCGTCGGTCGGCCGCTCGGCGCGCCGGGGGGCGCCGTTCGGGTCCATCGGGTCGGTCCAGCCGTACACGCACTGCCTCCACGGGATCGGTTGCGGGCCGGGGTGACGCTACGACTCGCCCACGACCTGCGGCAACGTGGCTAAGGAAGAGTTAAGGGGAAGTCGGACGCCAGGGTGCGGACTTCCCGGAATTCCGGCGTACAGTAAAGGCGTCCGGACAGAGAGTGTCCGTGCCTTGAGGCAGCCCCCCGACAAGTGGACAGGTCGACGTAGAGATGATCTACGGCCTGCGAGAACTTGACGAAGGAGGGGTTTGCGGCTCAATATATAGGTGTCGCCAGTCGCGCCCGGTCATGCCCAGATACAGCTGGAATGACAGTCGCGTATGAATGGGCGCGCGTTGGCCGGCCTTTCCGGCAGCGCATATCAAGGAGTCAGCATGGCGAAGGCCCTCTACGGCCACGTAGGTGCAGCGCCCGACCGGCGTCTGCTCGACGAGGTCACCCGACTGCGTGCCAGGGTTCAGGCACTGGAGTTCGAGATCACGCGTCTGCGCGCCGACAACGATCGGCTCGCGGCGGCTGCGGCGGAAGCGGACGACCTGCTTCGTCTGGCCGAGCCGGCGCTGACCTGATCTTCGGGGTCGGAAAACTGAATCGCACCATCGCAAAAATGCGCGCCGACACCTGTGTGCCGGCGCGCAACGCTGTCCGGCCCCTTTCCCGGTCGGCTATTTATGATCTTGTCTCGGGCGGCGCTGGAACCGCGCCGGTTGTTTCCGGAAACGCGTCGGTCGACTTACTGATCATGAACGGTGTTTGTCTTTCTCGCCGCGTCCCGAACAACGGCGCCGTCGGTTCACGCTCGCGTCCCGCGCTCCCGACCGCCGCGCTTCGGGGCGGGTCGCGTGCCCGACCGCTCCCGCCACCGGGTTAGTCTGCGGGTTCACCAGGTCCGCGCAGCCGGCGACGGTACGGCGGCCACCGGACGAGGATCGAGAAGGTGTATCTCAAGAGCCTGACGGTGCGGGGCTTCAAATCCTTCGCCTCCGCCACGACGTTGAAGCTGGAGCCCGGGATCACCTGCGTGGTGGGCCCGAACGGCTCCGGCAAGTCCAACGTCGTCGACGCCATCGCCTGGGTGCTCGGCGAACAGGGCGCCAAGGCGCTGCGCGGCGGCAAGATGGAGGACGTCATCTTCGCCGGCACCGCCGGCCGGGCGCCGTTGGGCCGCGCGGAGGTCACCCTCACCATCGACAACACCGACGGCGCGCTGCCGATCGAGTACACCGAGGTCTCCATCACCCGCCGGATGTTCCGCTCCGGCGAGAGCGAGTACGAGATCAACGGCAACACCTGCCGGTTGCTGGACATCCAGGAGCTGCTCTCCGACTCGGGCATCGGCCGGGAGATGCACATCATCGTCGGCCAGGGCCGGCTCGACGGCATGCTGCACGCCAAGCCGGAGGATCGCCGGGCGTTCATCGAGGAGGCGGCCGGCGTCCTCAAGCACCGCAAGCGCAAGGAAAAGGCGCTGCGCAAGCTCGACGCGATGCAGGTGAACCTCAACCGCGTGACCGACCTGACCGCCGAGCTGCGCCGCCAACTCAAACCGCTGGGCCGGCAGGCGGAGGTGGCCCGGCGGGCCGCCGCCATCCAGGCCAATCTGCGCGACGCCCGGTTGCGGCTGCTCGCCGACGACCTGGCCACCCTGCGGACCACGCTCGACCGGGAGATCGCCGACGAGACCGCGCTGCGGGAGCGGCGTGAGCAGGTCGAGGCCGAGCACGCCGAGGTGCAGGGTCGGCTGGGTGAGCTGGAGGCCGCGCTCGCCGAGGACGCTCCGCTGCTCGCCGCCGCCCAGGACACCTGGTACAAGCTGTCCGCCCTGCAGGAACGTTTCCGCTCGATCGAGCAGCTGGCCCGGGAACGGCTGCGGCACCTGAGCGCCACCGGCGACGACGAGCGGACCGGCCGCGACCCGGACCAGCTGGAGGCCGAGGCCGAGCGGGTCCGCGAGCAGGAGGAGGAGCTGCGCGCGGCGCTCACCGACGACCAGATCCGGCTGGCCGAGGCCGTGGAGCACCGCCAGGAGCTGGAACGTCAGCTCGCCGCCGCCGAACGCGAGCTCGTGGCGGCCGCCAAGGCCATCGCCGACCGGCGCGAGGGGATGGCCCGGCTCACCGGCCAGGTCAACTCGGCCCGGGCTCGGACCACCAGCGCCGGCGAGGAGATCGAACGGCTCGCCGTCGCGCACGCCGACGCGTTGGGTCGCGCCGAGCAGGCGCAGGCCGACCTGGACGCGGTCTCCGCGCAGTCCACCGAGGCGGACCGGGACAACGCCGACCTGGACGCCCGGCACGCCGAGGCGGTCGCCGGCCAGGACCGGGCACAGGCCACCGTCCGGTCGCTGGCCGACGCCGAGCGGGCGGCCGAGAAGGACGCGGCCACCTGGAAGGCCCGGGAGGAGGCGCTCTCCCTGGGCCTGCGGCGCAAGGACGGCGCCGGCGCGCTGCTCGCCCGAGCCGGCGACGTGCCCGGCCTGCTCGGCAGCCTCGCCGGGCTGCTCACCGTCGCCCCGGGCCACGAGGCCGCGCTGGCCGCCGCGCTCGGTGGCCTCGCCGACGCGGTCGCCGTCAGCGGGGTGGACGAGGCCGTCGAGGCGATGCGACTGCTGAAGATCTCCGACGCCGGCCGGGCCGGCCTGCTCGTGGGCAGCCCGGCGGGACCGGGCATGACCGGCTCCGCCGACGCCCTGCGCCCGAAGCTGCCCGACGAGGCCCGCTGGGCCCCCGACCTGGTGGAGTGCAGCGCCGAGCTGCGTCCGGCGGTGCACCGGGCGCTGCGCGACGTGGTGCTCGTCGACGACCTGGCCGCCGCGGCCGACCTGGTCGCCGGCAACCCCGAGCTGCGCGCGGTCACGCCGGACGGGGACGTCGTCGGGGCGTACGCGGCGGCCGGCGGGTCGGCCAAGGCGCCCAGCTACATCGAGGTGCAGGCGGCCGTCGAGGAGGCCCGCAGCAACCGGCTCACGGCCGAGCGCGCCGGCGCGGAGCTGCGCGACCAACTCGTCGAGGCACGCGCCGAGGTGGCCGCCGCCAAGGAGGCCGTGCAGCACGCCGCCGCCGAGAAGCGCGAGGCGGAGAGCCACCGCAACGCCGCCGCCCGTCGACTGGCCGAGCTGGGTGCGGCGGCCCGCTCGGCGAAGGCGGAGACCGACCGGCTCGGCGAGTCCCGGGCCCGCGCCGAGGCGGCCCGGCAGCGGGACCTCACCGCACTCGCCGAGCTGGAGGAACGGCTGCGGCTGGCCGAGGAGACCCCGGTCGACGCCGAGCCCTCCACCGAGGACCGGGACCAGCTCGCCGCGATGGTGCCGCAGGCGCGGCAGAACGAGATGGAGGTCCGGCGCGCGGTGCGTACCGCTGAGGAGCGGGTCGCCTCGATCGCCGGCCGGGCCGACTCGCTGGCCCGCCAGGCCACCGCGGAGCGGGCCGCACGGGAACGCGCCGCCGCCCGGCGGGCCGCCC
>NZ_RCVI01000290.1:0-49204 GCF_003667455.1 Micromonospora sp. CV4
GGGGGGCGCCGGCCGGGGCCGCCCCCGCCGTTCCGGACGTTCCGGAGGCGTTCGGTTTCGGACGGCCCAGCACCGGTGTCGGCAGCGGGGCGTTGACCTTCAAGCCAATCCCGCCGAACAAGTTGGACACCCTGGTCGTGCCGAACGGGTACGACCACGCCGTGGTCATCAAGTGGGGTGACCCGGTGGTGCCGGGCGCGCCCGAGTTCAACGTGCACGGGCAGACCGCCGCGGCGCAGTCCAGGCAGTTCGGCTACAACAACGACTTCGTGGGCGTGCTGCCGCTGGACAAGCGAGGCAATCGGGCGCTGCTCGTGGTCAACCACGAGTACACCAACGAGGACCTGATGTTCCCGGGCTTCCCGGGGCTGGACGGCCTCTCGGTCGAGCAGCTGCGCACCGCGATGGCAGCGCACGGCATGTCCGTGGTGGAGATCGAGCGGGTCGCCGGCACCGGTCAGTGGAAGCCGATCGACAACGGCCGCCGACCGTACAACCGCCGGGTCACCGCGCACGCCACCAAGTTCGACCTGACCGGCCCGGCCGCCGGCTCGGCCTGGCTGAAGACCGCCGCCGACCCCAGGGGCCGTACGGTCGTCGGCACGCTGAACAACTGCGCCGGCGGCGTGACCCCGTGGGGCACGGTGCTCTCCGGTGAGGAGAACTTCAACCAGTACTTCGTCGGCGCCGACGGCGCACCCGCGGAGCTGAAGCCGAAGCTGGACCGCTACGGCATCAGCACGGCGTCCCGCTACCCGAGCGGCAGCCGCAAGTGGGAACGCGCCGACGAGCGCTTCGACCTGGCAAAGCACCCCAACGAGGCACACCGGTTCGGCTGGATCGTCGAGATCGACCCGTTCGACCCGGAGAGCCGCCCGCGCAAGCACACCGCGATGGGCCGGTTCAAGCACGAGGGCGCGAACGTGATCGTGGCGAAGGACGGCCACGTGGTCGCGTACATGGGTGACGACGAGCGGTTCGACTACCTGTACAAGTTCGTCTCGGACAAGAAGTTCCTCAAGGGCAACTCGTGGGCTGCCCGCAAGCACAACCTGACGCTGCTGGAGTCCGGCACGCTGTACGTGGCGAAGCTGGACCAGACCAGCGCGGCCGAGATCGACGGCTCGGGCGGGCTTCCCGCCGACGGCGCGTTCAACGGCCGGGGCCGCTGGATCAAGCTGGTCAGCGGCAACCGTTCGTTCGTCGACGGGATGACCGCCGCGGACGTGCTCACCTTCACCCGGCTCGCCGGCGACCGGGTCGGCGCGACCAAGATGGACCGCCCGGAGGACGTCGAGCCGAGCCTGCTCACCGGCAAGGTGTACGTGGCGCTGACGAACAACACCAACCGGGGCGTCGGCAGCAACCCGAAGGCCGACGAGGCCAACCCGCGCAACGCCAACAAGCACGGGCAGATCCTGGAGCTGGTCGAGGACCGGGGCGACAACACCGCCGAGACGTTCGCCTGGTCGCTGCCGATCGTCTGCGGCGACCCGACCGACCCGTCGACCTTCTTCGCCGGGTACGACAAGACGAAGGTCTCCCCGATCTCCTGCCCGGACAACGTCGCCTTCGACGCCACCGGGAACCTGTGGGTCTCGACGGACGGCAACGCGCTGGGCAGCAACGACGGCCTCTTCGCCACCGCCGTGGAGGGCCCGGAGCGCGGCCACCTCAAGCAGTTCCTGACCGTGCCGCTCGGCGCGGAGACCTGCGGCCCGTTCATCACCGGCGACAACCGTTCGGTGTTCGTCGCCGTGCAGCACCCCGGTGAGATCACCGGGGCCTCGGTGGAGAACCCGGCCTCCAACTGGCCCGACGGGGACTACGCCAAGCCGGGCGTGGTGGTCACCTGGCGCCTGGACGGCGGCCCGGTGGGCAGCTGACGTTGCTCCGGCGGTCCGGCGCTGGACCGCCACGAAAGGCCCTCTCCCAGCCGGGGAGAGGGCCTTTCGCCGTCGGGTCAGTGGTCGGCGGCGATGCCGTCGGCGACGGCGCGGGCCACCGTGAGCAGCTTCGCCCGGACCACCCGGGCGGAGGTCATCATCTCGCTGGCGGGCAGCGCACACGCCAGCACGACGCGGCGTTCCATGTCCTTGTCCGGCGTCACCAGCACGGACGCGCAGGCCACTCCCTGACGGAACTGACCCAGCTCCAACTGCATCCCACGCCGGTCGCCGGCGGCCAGGTCGGCCTCGAACGTCTCGGTGCTGGTCAGCGTCGCCGTGGTGAACGGGCGCATGCCGTACTCCCGCAGGTAGCGGAAGCGTTGTTCGGCGGTGAGGGTGGCGAGCAGGGACTTGCCGAGGGCGGTGGCGTGCGCCCCCTCGTCGAAGCCGGGAACCAGGTCCTCCAGGTAGGGCGACCGGGGCCCCTCGGCGACCGCCGTGAGGGCGACCTGGCCGCCGACGAAGCGGCCCAGGTAGTGGCTGTAGCCGGTGTCCCCGGCGGCCCGCCGCAGCGTCTCACCGACCGCTGGCGGGCCCCGGAACGCCGTCACCAGCTCCCGGTACCGGTCGGCGACCTCCAACCCCACGATGTACGTGCCGTCCTCCCGACGGATCACGTAGCCCTCGTAGGCCAGGGTGCGGACCAGGTGGTACGTGGTGGCCACGGTCAACTCGCACCGCCGGGCGATCTGCTTGACGGTCAGGCCCTTCGGGGCGCGACCGACCGACTCCAGCACCCGCAGCGCTCGGGACACGCTGCGGATCAGGTCCGAAGGTTCTGCCAAGGGGTCGCGCACAACCACCTCCGCCGCCGGGGACTTACACCATATGAAAAACAGGCCGGGTGCGAAATGCCTGTTCGGGTCGAGGATGCCAGATCACCATCCACGCGTTGTGCACCGACGGTCACCGGGAGTGGTCCGAGCGCGACTCGCGTAGGTTTGCCGGACGATGACCGACACCGCCCACACCTCCGCCCCGGACACCGCCCGGACCCGCCCGATCCGGGCCAGCGCCGGCGCTGTCCTCACCACCGTGGCCTGCGTGCTGCCCGTCTTCCTGCTCGGTGGTCTCGCCGTGCAGATGGGCGCGGACCTCGGGTTCTCCCCGGCCGGCCTCGGCCTGGCCGTGGCCGTCTACTTCGGGGTCAGCGCGCTGGCCTCGGTGCCCTCCGGCCGTCTGGTCGAGCGGTACGGACCGGCGCTGGTGGCCCGCTGCGGCATCGTGCTGGCCGCCGGGTCGATGCTGGCCGTGGCGGTGCTGGCCCGGTCGTATCCGGTGCTGGTCGCGCTGCTGGCGCTCAGCGCCGCCGCGAACGCCCTCGGCCAGTTGGCCAGCAACGCCGCGCTGGCGCAGCACGTCCCGACCCGACGGCAGGGGCTCTCGTTCGGCGTGAAGCAGGCGGCCATCCCGGTCTCCACCCTGCTGGCCGGGGTGGCGGTGCCCACCATCGCGCTCACCGCCGGCTGGCGCTGGGCGTTCGTGGCCGCCGCCGGTGCGGCGCTGACGACGCTGCCCGCCGTACCCCGGCAGCTGCCCGGCCGCGCCCGGCGGGCCGACGCCAAGCGTGCTGGCCGCGCCACGGCGGCCCTGGTGGTGATCGGTGTGGCGGCGACACTGGCCGCGGCCGCCGCCAACGCGCTGGGCACGTTCCTGGTGGACTCGGCGGCCGCCCGGGGGCTCTCGCCCGGCCTCGCCGGTCTCACCCTCACCCTGGGCAGCGCGGTCTGCGTGGCGGCCCGGGTCGGTGCCGGCTGGCTGGCCGACCGCCGCACCAGCGGCCACGTCGCGCTCATCGCCGCGATGCTGGTGGTCGGCGCCGGCGGGCTGGGCCTGCTCGCGCTGACCGGCACGGTGCCGCTGGTGGTCGGCGTGGTGCTGGGCTTCGGCCTGGGCTGGGCCTGGCCCGGCCTGGTGAACTTCGCGGTGGTCCGGCTCCACCCGCAGGCCCCGGCCGCCGCCACGTCGATCACCCAGACCGGGGTGTACGCGGGCGGCTGCCTCGGCCCACTGAGTCTCGGCCCGCTCGCCGCGCACCTCGGCTACCCGGCGATGTGGACCACGGCCGCGGTGTCCATGCTGCTCGCCGCCGCTCTGATGCTCGTCGGTAGCCGCCTGCTGACCCGGATCGCGGCCGGGGCGGGTCGAGCTGAGGATCAGCTGGTGCGGTCGGCGATGTAGTCGCAGAGCGATTCGAGGGCGCGGCGGGACGGGCCGGCCGGAAGCGGGGCCAGGCGCTCACGAGCGTCCTCGGCGTAGCTGCGCACGGTCTCCCGGGCACGCTTGAGCGCCGGGCTCTCCCGGAGCAGCCCCAGCGCCTCGGCGTGCAGCGCGTCGTCGGTCAGCGGGCCGGTGGCCAGGATCTCCCGCAGCCGCACCGAGGACGCGTCGAAGTCGTCCGCCGCCTGGGCGTAGAGCACCGGCAGCGTGGGGACACCCTCGCGCAGGTCCGTGCCGGGCGTCTTGCCGGACTGCACCGACTCGGAGGCGATGTCCAGCAGGTCGTCGGAGAGCTGGAAGGCGACGCCGATCGTCTCGCCGTATCCGGCCAGCGCCTCGATGTGCTCGGTGGAGGCGCCACCGAACATGCCGCCGAACTGGGCCGACGTGGCGATCAGGGAGCCCGTCTTGTCGGCGATCACGCTCAGGTAGTGCGCGACCCTGTCGTCGCCGGCGCGCGGCCCGACGGTCTCGGCGATCTGGCCGTGCACCAGGCGGGCGAAGGTCCGCGCCTGCAACCGGACCGCCTCCGGACCCAGGTCGGCCGCGATGTCGGCGGCCCGGGCGAAGAGGTAGTCACCGACGAGGATGGCCACCGAGTTGGTCCAGCGCGAGTTGGCGCTCGGAGCGCCCCGGCGCACGTCCGCCTCGTCCATCACGTCGTCGTGGTACAGCGTGGCCAGGTGGGTGAGCTCCATCACCACCGCCGCCGAGACCACCTGCGGGCTGGTCGGGTCACCGAACTGGGCGCCCAGCGCCACCAGCAACGGCCGGAACCGCTTCCCGCCGGCCTCGAGGAGATGCCGGGCGGCCTCGGTGACGAACGGGTCGGCGCTGGCCACACTGGCCCGCAGCTCGACCTCGACCCCGTCCAACAGCCTCAGCACGGACGCCTCGACGCGGGGATCGGCGAGATGAAGGCCGAGCGCGCCGAACTGACTCGTGCTCGCCCGACCCCGGCGACCGCCGGAGCCGGTGGCACCTGAACGCTCGCCAGCCGGAATCACCACGCATCAACCATGCCACACCCGTTCTACCTGCTCCGGGCCGGGGATACGCACCGGGGGCCGGCACGCGAACACGTGCCGGCCCCCGGTTGCCGAGGCTCTGGTCATCGTACGAAGTCAGCGGCTCCGGTTGCCAGGTCGAGCAGCGGCGCCGGCGCGATGCCCAGCACCAGGGTGGCCAGCACGCCGATCATCAGCGCGGCGGAGGTGAGGCCGCCGGGCACGGTGACGGTCGGCGTGGACTCGCCCGGCTCGGAGAGCCACATCATCACCACGACCCGCAGGTACGGGAAGGCCAGCACCATGCTGGTCAGCACACCGGCGATCACCAGCCAGGCGTGGCCACCGTCCAGCGCCGGCCCGAAGACCGCGAACTTGCTCGTGAAGCCGCTGGTGAGCGGGATGCCGGCGAAGGCCAGCAGGATGAACGTGAACAGTCCGGCGAAGAACGGCGAACGCCGGCCCAGCCCGGCCCAGCGGGACAGGTGGGTGGCCTCCCCGTCGTCGTCCCGGACGAGGGTCACCACCGCGAACGCGGCCAGCACCGAGAAACCGTACGCGACCAGGTAGAACATCGTGCCGGAGAGCCCCTCGCTGCCCGGCGACAGCACACCGACCAGCAGGTAACCGGCGTTGGCGATCGAGGAGTACGCGAGCAGCCGCTTGATGTCGGTCTGGGTGACCGCGAGCACCGCGCCGACCAGCATGGTCAGCACCGCCACCACGCCGAGCACCGGAGTGAAGTCCCAGGCGGCGCCGGCGAACGCGACGTGGAAGACGCGCAGCAGCGCGCCGAACGCGGCGACCTTGGTGCAGGCGGCCATGAAGCCGGTGACCGGGGTCGGCGCGCCCTGGTAGACGTCCGGCGTCCAGACGTGGAACGGAGCCGCCGCGGCCTTGAAGAGCAGGCCGATGGCGAGCAGCCCCATGCCGGCGAAGAGCAGCACCCGGCTGGCCGGCGACTCGGTCACCGCCGCGTTGATGGTGGCGAAGTCGACCCCCGCCACGCGGCCCGGGATGCCGGCGGTGAAGCCGTAGATCAGGGCCACGCCGAACAGGAAGAACGCCGAGGCGTACGCGCCGAGCAGGAAGTACTTCATCGCCGCCTCCTGGCTCAGCAGCCGCCGGCGACGGGCCAGCGCGCAGAGCAGGTACAGCGGCAGCGAGAAGACCTCCAGCGCGATGAACATCGTCAGCAGGTCGTTCGCCGCCACGAAGATCAGCATGCCGCCGATCGCGAACGTGGTGAGCGGGTAGATCTCGGTGAGGCCGTTACGCCCCTCGGCCTGCCGCCGGTCGTCGGCCGACTCGGCGGTCACCGCGGCCTGGGCGACGAACGCCCCACCGCGCTCCACCGAGCGGTCACCGATCAACAGCAGCGCCATCGCGGCCAGCACCAGGATCGCGCCCTGGAGGAAGAGCGTCGGCCCGTCCACCGCGAGAGCCTGGCCGGCGGTGATGATCCGGTCGTCGGCGTTGAGGACCACCATCGTCAGCGCGGCGAGGACGGCCAGCAGGGCCAGCGTCAGCTGCACGACGTGCCGCAGGCGCCGGGGTACGAAGGCCTCGACCAGCACGCCGAGCAGGGCGACGCCCAGCATGATCAGGATCGGGGCGAGCGCCGCATAGTCGAGCGACGGCAGTTTCAACTCGGTCACCGGGCTAACCTTTCGTTCGCGACTGCGGGGCTCGCAAGCTCACTCCTCGCGCTCACCGGCCTGCCTCCTGGACGGTGCCGCCCACCGACGGGGCGGGGTCGGTCCTGCCGATGTCGTCCATGGTCGCCTGGACGGCGGGGTTGATCACGTCAGTGACCGGCTTGGGATAGAAGCCGAGCAGCACGATCAGCGCGATCAGCGGGGCGACCACGAACTTCTCGCGCAGGTTGAGGTCCTTGCGCATCCCGTCGACCTCGGTCAGTGCCGGGTTGAGCGTGCCCTGGGTGGTGCGCTGCACCATCCACAGCACGTACGCGGCGGCCAGGATGATGCCGAGCGTGGCGATGACCGCGACCGGCTTGTTCACCGTGAAGGTGCCGATCAGCACCAGGAACTCGGAGATGAACGGCGCGGTGCCGGGCAGCGCGAGCGAGGCGAGACCGGCGAAGAAGAGCACCCCGGCGAGCACCGGAACCAGCTTGCCGGCACCCCCGAAGTCACTGATCAGGGCCGAGCCGCGCCGGGCGATCAGCATGCCCACCACGAGGAAGAGCAGGCCGGTGGCCAGACCGTGGTTGAGCATGTAGAGCACCGCGCCGGTGCCGGCCTGGGTGGTGAAGGCGAAGATGCCCACCCCGATGAAGCCGAAGTGCGCGATCGAGGTGTACGACACCAGCCGCTTGAGGTCGTTCTGGCCGACCGCCAGCAGCGCGGCGTAGACGATGCCGATCACGCCCAGCGCCAGCGCCCACGGCGCGAACCACTTGGACGCCTCGGGGAACAGCGGCAGGCAGTAGCGCAGGATGCCGAACGTGCCGACCTTGTCCAGGACGCCGACCAGCAGCGCCGCGGCGCCCGCGGGTGCGGCGCCACCGGCGTCCGGCAGCCAGGTGTGGAACGGGAAGAACGGCGCCTTGATGGCGAACGCGAGGAAGAAGCCGAGGAACAGCCAGCGCTCGGTGCCGGTGCTGATGTCGACCTGCGACAGCGCCTGCCAGTCGAAGGTCTTGCCGCCGACCACCCACAGCCCGATCACCGCGGCCAGCATGAACAGGCCGCCGACGAGCGAGTAGAGGAAGAACTTCACCGCCGCGTACTGCCGCTGGTGGCCGCCGTAGCTGCCGATGAGGAAGTACATCGGCACCAGCATGACCTCGAAGAACACGTAGAACAGGAAGACGTCGGCGGCCGCGAAGACGCCGATCATCGTGCATTCGAGGACCAGCAGCAGCGCGAAGTAGACGGGCACGGACCGCTTCGACGACTCCGCGTCGTGCCACGACGCCAGGATCACCAGCGGCACCAGCACCGCGATCAGCATCAGCATCACCAGCGCGATGCCGTCGGCGGCGAAGGTGAAGCTGACACCCCAGTTCGGGATCCACGAGTACGACTCGCGGAACTGGAACCGGTCACCGCCGGCGTTGAAGCTGACCCACATCACCACCGAGAGCACCAGCACCAGCAGCGACCAGGCGAACGCCACCTGCTTGGCCAGCTCCGGCCGGTGGCGCGGCAGGAACGCCACGACCAGGGCGCCGACCAGTGGCGCCACGGTGAGCACCGAGAGGAACGGGAAGTTGGACATTATGCGGCCTTACCTCCGTCGTCACTGCGTGGTCCGCCGGCGGGGGCGGCCGGAAAGAGGTCGATCACGCCAACCACCCGGCCTGCACCGCCAGGAACGCCGCCATCACCAGCAGCGCACCGGCCAGGATCGAGGTGGCGTACGAGCGGACGAAGCCGGTCTGGAGCCGCCGGAGCCGGCCCGAACCACCGCCGACCGCGGCGGCGAGCCCGTTGACCAGCCCGTCGACGCCCCGGTTGTCGAGGAAGACCAGCGCCCGGGTGAGGAAGATGCCGGGCTTCTCGAAGACCGCCTCGTTCACCGCGTCGGTGTAGAGGTTGCGCCGGGCGGCGGTGACCAGCACACCGGCCGGCTGCGGCGCGGTGGCCGTACCGGCCCGGAACAGGAACCAGGCCAGCCCGGCGCCGAGCACGGTGACCAGCAGCGACAGCGTGGTGATCACGGCGTGTGAGAGGACCGCCTCGTGCTCGGCGTGCTCGCCGCCCAGCCCGCCGGCCGCCGTCAGCCAGTCCGGCACCGACGTGGAGAGCAGGAAACCGGCGCCGACCGAGCCGATCGCCAGCAGGACCAGCGGAATGGTCATCAGTGCCGGCGACTCGTGCGGGTGCTCGATGTCCTCGGTCCACCGCTTCGGGCCGTGGAAGGTGAGCACGAAGAGCCGGGTCATGTAGAACGCGGTCAGCCCGGCGCCGAGCAGCGCCGCCCCGCCGAAGAGCCAGGCGGTCCAGTCCTCCCGCTCGAAGGCGGCCACGATGATCGGCTCCTTGGAGAAGAAGCCGGAGAACGGGAACATGCCGATGATGGCCAGCCAGCCCATCATGAAGGTCAACCAGGTGATCTTCATGTGCTTGGACAGCCCGCCGAAGCGGCGGATGTCCACCTGGTCCTTCATCCCGTGCATGACCGAGCCGGCGCCCAGGAACATGTTGGCCTTGAAGAAGCCGTGCGCCAGCAGGTGCACGATGGCCAGCGCGTACGCGCCACCGCCCAGGCCGACGCCGAGGAACATGTAGCCGATCTGGCTCACCGTCGACCAGGCCAGCACCCGCTTGATGTCGTCCTTGGCCGCGCCGATGATGCAGCCCATCAGCAGAGTGAGCGCACCGACGCTGACCACCACGAGCTGGAGCGTCGAGTTCGCGGAGAAGATCGGGTTGGAGCGGGCGATCAGGTAGACGCCCGCCGTGACCATGGTGGCGGCGTGGATGAGCGCCGACACCGGGGTCGGGCCCTCCATGGCGTCCGGCAGCCACGCCTGGAGCGGGAACTGGCCGGACTTGCCGGCCGCGCCGAGCAGCAGCAACAGGCCGAGCACCAGCACCGTGGCGCCGGTCAGGGCGCCGACGCCGTTGAACACCTCGTCGTACTGGGTGGTGCCCAGCGTGGCGAACATGATGAAGATGCCGATGGCCAGGCCGGCGTCGCCGACCCGGTTCATCAGGAACGCCTTCTTGCCGGCGGTGGCCGCGCTCGGCCGCCCGTACCAGAAGGAGATCAGCAGGTACGACGCCAGACCGACGCCCTCCCAGCCGAAGTACAGCATCACGTAGTTGTTGCCGAGCACCAGCAGCAGCATGGCCGCGACGAACAGGTTGAAGTACGCGAAGAACCGGCGGCGGCCCCCGTCGTGCGCCATGTACTCCACGGCGTACAGGTGGATTAGGAAACCCACCCCGGTGATCAGCAGCACGAAGACCGCGGCCAGCGGGTCGAACAGCAGACCGAAGTCGACGCGGAGGTCACCGACCGCGATGAAGTCCCAGAGGCTCAGCTCGACCGACTTGTTCTCCAGGCCGCGCAGCTGGAAGAAGGAGGCCAGGCCGAGCACGAACGCGGCACCGATGGCGGCGACGCCCAACCAGTGCCCCCAGCGGTCGGCCCGCCGGCCGAGCAGCAGCAGGATGGCCGCGCTGACCAGCGGGATCGCCACCAGCAGCCAGACGCTGCCGAGCAAGCCCGTGGCACCGGCGTACTGCACAGTCTCTTCCACTTGCTTGCCCCTTAGTACTTGAGCAGGTTGGCGTCGTCGACGCTCGCGGAGCGTCGAGTCCGGAAGATCGACATGATGATCGCGAGACCGACCACGACCTCGGCCGCCGCCACCACCATCACGAAGAACGCCATGATCTGGCCGTTGAGGTCACCGTTGATCCGGCTGAAGGTGACCAGCGTCAGGTTGGCCGCGTTGAGCATCAGTTCCACGCACATGAACAGCACGATCGCGTTGCGCCGGACGAGCACCCCGGCGGCGCCGATGGTGAACAGCACCGCGGCGAGAACCAGGTAGTAGTTCGGCTCGACCGAGAAGAACCCGTTCATTACTTGTCCGTCCCCTTCAGCGAAGTCTCCTCGGCGGTCAGCTCGCGCTGCGGAAGGATCGCCGGGGTGCTGCGGTCGGTCAGGCGGCCGTCGGGCAGCCGGGCCGGGGTGGCCACCGAGGAGGAGGTCGCGAAGACGCCGGGGCCCGGCTTGGGGCCGGGGTAGTTGCCCGGCGCGAAGCGCGCCCGCATGGTGGCCGGCTGGTCCATCTTGTCCTGCTTGCGCCGCTCGACGTGCGCCAGCACCATGGCGCCGACCGCCGCGGTGATCAGCAGCGCCGAGGTCAGCTCGAACGCGAAGACGTACTTGGTGAACAGCAGCCGGGCGATGCCTTGCACGTTGCCTTCCGCGTTGGCCTGCTCCAGGCCGACCGCGGTGGTCTTCTCCAGTGCGTGGTAGACGCCGCTGCCGACCAGGCCGGCGAAGCCGAGCCCGAGCACGATCGCGGCGACCCGCTGGCCGCGCAGCGTCTCGATCAGCGAGTCGGTGGAATCCCGACCGACCAGCATCAGCACGAAGAGGAAGAGCATCATGATCGCGCCGGTGTAGACGATGATCTGCACCATGCCGATGAACGGACCGGCCTGGAGCACGTAGAACACGCCCAGACAGAGCATGGTCAGCACCAGCCAGAGCGCCGAGTGCACGGCATTGCGCGCCGCCACCATGCCGATCGCGCCGATCAGCGCCAGCGGGGCGAGGATCCAGAAGGTGACCGCCTCGCCGCCGGGCACCGAACCCGCCGCGGCGAGCACCGTCTGCGTGGTCATGCTCCGTCTCCCTTACCCGCGCCGGCTCGCTGGGCCGCCTGCTCGGCGCCCGGGAACGTCACGCCGGGGTGCTCCTCGACCTGGTAGCGGCCGGGGCCCATCGGGGACGTCTCGGCACCCGCGGAGGTGCCCGGGTTGTCCAACGCGCCCACGTAGTAGTCCTTCTCGCTGTCGCCCAGACGCATCGGGTGCGGCGGCTGCTCCATGCCTTCGAGCAGCGGTGCGAGCAGCTGCTCCTTGGTGAAGATCAGATCCTGCCGATTGTCCCGGGCCAGCTCGTACTCGTTGCTCATGGTGAGCGACCGGGTCGGGCAGGCCTCGATGCACAACCCGCAGAAGATGCACCGGGCGTAGTTGATCTGGTAGACGCTGGCGTACCGCTCGCCCGGCGAGAAGCGCTGCTCGTCGGTGTTGTCGCCACCCTCGACGAAGATCGCGTCCGCCGGACAGGCCCAGGCGCACAGCTCACAGCCGATGCACTTCTCCAGCCCGTCCGGGTGCCGGTTGAGGATGTGCCGCCCGTGGTAGCGCGGCGCCGACACCGGCGGCTTGAACGGGTAGTCGGTGGTGACGACCTTCCTGAACATGTGCGAGAAGGTGACCCCGAAGCCCTTGAACGTTCCGGTGATCGTGCCCATGTCACACCTCCCTGGAGTCCGAGCCGGTGGCGATGTTGGCCGGCTCCCGCTCGGCGACCACGCGCGTGATACGCGGGCTCGGTGGTACCTGAAGATCCATCGGTGGCAGCGGGAAGCTCCCGTACGGGCGGCTGTCCACCTGTTCCTGCGGCGTCGGCTTCGGCTGCGGCCGGCGGCTGGGCCAGAACAGCGTGGCGATCAGCAGGATGCCGGCCGGGATGCCGACGGCGATCAGCTTGCCGCGCGTGTCCCAGTCCTCGATGGAGCGCAGGCCCGACAGGACCAGGATCCAGACCAGGTTGATCGGCAGCAGCACCTTCCAGCCGAAGCGCATGAACTGGTCGTAGCGCAGCCGAGGCAGCGTGCCCCGCAGCCACACGAAGACGAAGACCAGCGCGATCACCTTGCCGAAGAACCAGAGCATCGGCCACCAACCGGAGTTGGCGCCCTCCCAGATGGTGATCGGCCACGGCGCGCGCCAACCACCGAGGAACAGCGTGGTGGTGACCGCCGACATGGTCACCATCGCGACGTACTCGCTGAGCATGAAGAGCGCGAACTTCAGCGAGCTGTATTCCGTCATGAAGCCGGCGACCAGCTCGGACTCGGCCTCGGGCAGGTCGAACGGGGCCCGGTTGGTCTCACCCACGGTGGCGATGAAGAAGATGATGAAGCTGGGCAGCAGCAGGATCGCGTACCAGCCCGGCGCCGGGAGCTGCTGGCCGAAGATGGTCAGCTGGGTGCCGGAGCCCTGGGCGGCGACGATCCCGCTGGTGCTCATCGTGCCGGCGGTCATGAACACCGCCACGATGCTCAGCCCCATGGCGACCTCGTAGGAGATCATCTGGGCGCTCGACCGCAGACCGCCGAGGAGCGGGTACGTCGAGCCGGAGGCCCACCCGCCCAGCACGATGCCGTAGACGCCCATCGAGGAGCAGGCCAGCAGCAGCAGCACCGCCACCGGCACGTCGGTGACCTGCAACGGCGTGTGGTGGCCGAAGATGCTCACCATCGGGCCGAACGGCACCACCGACAGCGCGGTGACCGCGCAGATCACCGAGATGGTCGGGGCGAAGAAGTAGACGACCTTGTCGGCCGCCTTCGGCAGGATGTCCTCCTTGAAGGCCATCTTCAGACCGTCGGCCAGCGTCTGCAGCAGGCCGAACGGGCCGACCTGGTTGGGGCCGGGCCGCACCTGCATGTAGCCCACCACGCGCCGCTCGAACCAGACGCCGAGCAGCGTGGCCAGCAGACCGAAGGCGAACGCGAAGACAATCTTGATGAGGACCAGCCACCACGGATCCTGGCCGAAGTCGGCCAGCGTCGGATCCTGGGCCAGGTAAGACGGGCTCACTGTGCCCACCTTTCGTTCGCGACTGCGGGGCTCACTGGTTACCCCCAGCGTTGAGGAGCGGACCCGGGAGACCGGTCTCGTCCGCCGCGACCCGCCCGGCCGGGACGGCCGCACCCGGTGCGGGGACGGAGATCCGGACGACCGCGCCGGACGTCGCCCCGAGGCTGCGTCGCACGGTCGAGCCGGGTGAGTTGGTCGGCAGCCAGACCACGCCGTCCGGCATCTCGGTGAGCTCCGCCGGCAGGGTCAGTGCCCCCCGGTCGGTGCCGACCGTGACCGCGTCACCGTCGGCGACACCGAGCGCCTCGGCGGTGCCCTTGCCCAGCCGCACCACCGGCGGGCGGGCGGTGCCGGCGAGGTGCTCGTCGCCGTCGGTCAGGGTGCCCAGGTCGACGAGCTGGTGCCAGGTGGCCAGCACGGCCTCCCCGGCGCCCGGGTGCGGCACCCTGCCCGGCGCCACCGACGGCGGGGCCGGCCGCTGGGTGCGGGTCGCCGGCAGCGAGCCCAGTTCGCGGCGCACGCTCGGCACGTCCGCGGTGCCGAGCCGCACGTCGAGCAGCGCGGCCAGCGCGTCGAGGACGCGGCCGTCGGTCATCGCCGCGGTCTGCAGCACCGCCTCGAACGGGCGCAGCCGACCCTCCCAGTCCAGGAAGCTGCCGGCCTTCTCGACCACCGGGGCGATCGGGAGCACCACGTTCGCCCGCCGGGTCACCGCGCTGCCCCGCAGCTCCAGGCTGACCAGGAACGGCACCGCGTCCAGGGCGGTCTCGGCGAGCCGCGGGTCGGCCAGGTCGGCCGGGTCGACCCCGCCGACCACCAGCGCGCCGAGCTGCCCGTTCGCCGCAGCCGCCAGGATCTGATCGGTGTCCCGACCGGCCTGGCTCGGGATCACCCCGGCCGGGATGTCCCACGCCTCGCCCAGCTCGGCCCGGGCCGCCGGCTCGGTGACCAGCCGGCCACCGGGGAGCAGGTTGGGCAGGCAGCCCGCGTCGACCGCGCCGCGGTCACCCGCGCGCCGCGGCACCCAGACCAGCTTCGCGCCGGTCCGCCGGGCCACGTCCGCCGCGGCGGAGAGCCCGCCCGGCACGCTGGCCAGTCGCTCGCCGACGATCAGGATCGCGCCCGGCGCGCTGAGCGCCTCGGCGACCGTGGCGTGCTCGGCGAGCACGCTGGCCTCCTCGCCCGGCACCACCCGGGCCAGCTTGGCGCCGAGCTTCTCCAGGCCGCGGGTGGCGAACGGCGCCAGCGCGTACACCGTCAGGGTCTTCTTCAGGTACGCCTTGCGCAGCCGCAGGAAGAGGATCGGGCACTCCTCCTCCGGCTCCAGGCCCACCAGGACCACCGCCGGCGCGTTCTCCACGTCGGTGTAGCTGACGTCGGTGACCCCGGCGACCGAGCTGGCCAGGAAGTCGGCCTCCTCGCGGGAGACCGGCCGGGCCCGGAAGTCGATGTCGTTGGTGTTCAGCGCGACCCGGGCGAACTTCGCGTACGCGTAGGCGTCCTCGACGGTCAACCGACCGCCGGTGAGCACCGCCGTGCCCTGCCCGCTCTCGCGGGCCGCGTGCAGCCCCTCGGCGGCCACGGTGAGCGCCTCACTCCAGGAGGCCTCGCGCAGCTCGCCGGTGTGCTCGTCGCGGACCAACGGCGTGGTCAGCCGGTCGGTGGCCCGGGCGTACTGGAAGCCCCACCGGCCCTTGTCGCAGTTCCACTCCTCGTTGACCTCCGGCTCGTCGCCGGCCAGCCGGCGCAGCACCTTGCCGCGCCGCCAGTCGGTGCGCTGCCCGCAGCCCGCCGAGCAGTGCTCGCAGACGCTCGGGCTGGAGACCAGGTCGAACGGCCGGGCCCGGAACCGGTACTGGGCACCGGTCAGCGCGCCCACCGGGCAGATCTGCACGGTGTTGCCGGAGAAGTAGGAGTTGAACGGCACGTCACCGGCGTCGCCCTCCTCGCCGTACGCGTCGTCCCGGTAGATGTTGATCTCCTCGGCGGACGACCGGCCCATCAGGTCGATGAACTTGTCGCCGGCGATCTCCTCGGAGAACCGGGTGCAGCGCTGGCAGAGCACACAACGCTCGCGGTCCAGCAGCACCTGGCTGCTGATCGCCATCGGCTTCTCGTACTCCCGCTTGTGCTCGTGGAAGCGCGAGTCGGTGCGGCCGGTGGACATCGCCTGGTTCTGCAGGGGGCACTCGCCGCCCTTGTCACACATCGGGCAGTCCAGGGGGTGGTTGAGGAGCAGCAGCTCCATCACACCCTCCTGCGCCTTCTTGGCCACCGGGGAGGTGAGCTGGGTGCGCACCACCATGCCGTCGGCGACGGTCTGGGTGCAGGAGGCGACCGGCTTGCGCTGCCCCTCCACCTCGACCAGGCACTGCCGGCACGCGCCGGCCGGGGCCAGCAGCGGGTGGTCGCAGAACCGGGGGATCTCCGTGCCCATCTGCTCGGCGGCCCGGATCAGCAGCGTCCCCTTGGGGGCGGTGACCTCGACGCCGTCGATGGTGAGCGTGACGGTCTCGGTCTGCTTGGCTACGTCGGTCATCAGTGCGCCCCTACCAGGGTCTTCTCCGACAGCTTGGGTGCGGTCCGACCCTCGATGTAGTCGAGGTAGTCCTGCTTGAAGTACTTCAGGGACGACGTCACCGGGCTGGTCGCACCGTCGCCCAGACCGCAGAACGAGCGGCCGAGGATGTTGTCGCAGGTGTCCAGCAGGGTTTCCAGGTCCTCGTGGGTGCCCTGGCCGGCGAGGATCCGCCGGTAGACCCGGACCATCCAGTAGTTGCCCTCACGGCACGGGGTGCACTTGCCGCACGATTCGTGGTGGTAGAACTCCAGCCACCGGTACGTCGCGTAGACCGGGCAGTCCTGGTCGGAGAAGATCTGCGTGGCCGTGGTGCCGAGGATCGAGCCGGCCGCCGCCACCCCCTCGAAGTCCAGCGGCACGTCCAAGTGCTCGGCGGCGAGCAGCGGGGTGGACGAGCCGCCCGGGGTCCAGAACTTCAGGTTGTGCCCGGGCTGCATCCCGCCGGCCAGCTCCAGCAGCTCGCGCAGCGTGACGCCCATCGAGCACTCGTACTGGCCCGGGTTGACGACCCGGCCGGACAGCGAGTAGATCATCGGCCCGGAGGACTTCTCGGTGCCCATGCTCTTCCACCAGTCGGCCCCGCCGAGCACGATCGGCGGCACGCTGGCGATGGTGCCGACGTTGTTCACCACCGTCGGGCTGGCGTACAGGCCGTGGGTGGCCGGGAACGGCGGGCGCAGCCGGGGCTGGCCCCGGAACCCCTCCAGCGAGTCCAGCAGCGCCGTCTCCTCGCCGCAGATGTACGCCCCGGCGCCCGAGTGCACCACCAGCTCCAGGTCGTACCCGCTGCGCAGGATGTTCCGGCCGAGGTAGCCCTTGTCGTACGCCTCCTGGACCGCGTTGCGCAGCCGGCGCGCGGCGTGCACCGCCTCGCCGCGGATGTAGATGTAGGCGCGGTTGGCCCGGATCGCGTACGACGCGATGATCACGCCCTCGACCAGCGAGTGCGGGTCGTGGGTCATCAGCGGCAGGTCCTTGCAGGTGCCCGGCTCGCCCTCGTCGGCGTTGACCACCAGGTAGTGCGGCTTGCCGTCGCCCTGCGGGATGAAGCCCCACTTGAGACCGGTGGGGAAGCCGGCGCCGCCACGACCGCGCAGCCCGGAGTCCTTGATGAGCTGGATCAGGTCGTCCGGGTGGGCCTTGAGCGCCTTGCGCAGCGCGGCGTAGCCGTCGAGCTGCTCGTACGTGCCGATCCGCCAGGCGTCCGGCGACAGCCAGCGCTTGGTCAGCACCGGCGTCAGCTTGGCCAACGTCTCCGGGCGGGGAGTGGTCACTTCTGGGCCCCCGTTTCGCTCGCGGCGGCGGAGTTCGCGCCACCGGCGCCCGCCGACGCTTCGTTGAGGTTTCGCTCCTGCGCGCCGGTGGAGTCACCGGCGGGCTTGCCGTCACCAGCCGGTGCGTTGTCCGCCACGCCGGCGGCCTCCGCCTCCCGCGCGTCGCGCGCGGCCGGCGGCGAGTTCTCCACCGGGACCTTGGTGCCGGGTGCGTCGGGCACGGCGGTCGCCGCGTCCGGCTGGCGGGTCTCGGCGGTACGCACCTGCGGCGACTTGTCGTCCGGCGCCTTCACGTCCGGCGCGGTGCTGCCGGTCGCCGCAGCGGCGGGAACCGGCTGGCCGGCGCCGGCGTTGCCGGGCGTACCCGTCGGGGCGGACGCTCCGTCGCCACCCTTCACCGGGCCGACCTGCGGGGCGGGCGCCTCGACCGGCTTGGCGGCCGCCTCGGCGGCCTTCGCCTCGGCGGCCTTCGCCTTGGCGGCTGCCTTGTCCGCCTCGGCCTTGCTGCGGATCGGGGTGTTCGGGTCGAAGCCCGGCACCGACACGCCGTGCTGCTGCGCCAGCCGCAGCCCGCGCAGGGTGGGCTCGCCCGGCCCACCGTCGGCGACCGCGCCGTCGCGCTCGTCGGCGAAACCGGCGAGCTGCACGGCCATCTCCTTGAGCGTGCAGAGCCGGGCGCCCCGGGTCGGCATCGGCCGGCCGCCGGCACGCAGCTCGTCGACCACACCTACCGCGGTGGACGAGTCCACGCCGTCGAAGAAGTCGTAGTTGACGGTCATCACCGGGCCGTAGTCACAGGCCGCCAGGCACTCGGCGTGCTCCAGGGTGATCTTCCCGTCGGCGGTGGTCTCGTCGTGCCCGACACCGAGGTGCTCGGCGAGGGTGTCGTAGACCTCCTGGCCACCGAGCACGTTGCACATGGTGTTGGTGCAGACGCTGACCAGGAAGTCGCCGGTCGGCTTGCGCTTGTACATGGTGTAGAAGGTGGCCACCGCGCCGACCTGGGCCTTGTTCAGTCCGAGCACCTCGGCGCAGAACGCGACACCGGCCGGGGAGACGTAGCCCTCCTCCGACTGGACCAGGTGCAGCAGCGGCAGCAGCGCCGAGCGGGACCGGTCCGCCGGGTAGCGGGCGATGATCTCGCGCGCCCGCTCGCGGGTCGTTTCGGTAAAACTCATCGGTCACACCCACCCATCACGGGGTCCAGCGAGGCGCCGCCGGCGATCACGTCGGCGATCAGGCCGCCCTCGGCCATCGCCGGGAGGGCCTGGAGGTTGACGAAGCTCGGTTCCCGGTAGTGCACCCGGTACGGCCGGGTGCCACCGTCGGAGACCGCGTGCACGCCCAGCTCGCCGCGGGGCGACTCGATGCCGACGTACACCTGGCCCGGCGGGACCCGGAAGCCCTCGGTGACCAGCTTGAAGTGGTGGATCAGCGACTCCATCGACTGACCCATGATCTTCGCGACGTGCTCCAGCGAGTTGCCCATGCCGTCGACACCGATGGCCAGCTGCGCCGGCCAGGCGATCTTGCGGTCGGCGACCATCACCGGGCCCGGCCGGAGCCGGTCCAGCGCCTGCTCGACCAGCTTCATCGACTCCCGGATCTCGGCCAGCCGGACCTGGTAGCGGCCCCACACGTCACCGTCGGGGTGGGTCGGCACGTCGAACTCGTACGTCTCGTAACCGCAGTACGGCATGGTCTTGCGCAGGTCCCAGGCCAGCCCGGCGGAGCGCAGCACCGGCCCGGTGATGCCGAGCGCCACGCAGCCGGTCACGTCCAGCACCGCGACGTTCTTCGTCCGCTCGGTCCAGATCGGCTGGCCGGAGAGGAGGTCCTCGTACTCCTTGAGCTTCTTCGGCATCATCTTCAGGAACTCGCGGATCTTGACGATCGCCTCGTCCGGCACGTCCTGCGCCACGCCGCCCGGCCGGACGTACGCGTGGTTCATCCGCAGGCCGGTGATGGTCTCGAAGATGTCGAGGATGTACTCGCGCTCGCGGAAGCCGTAGAGCATGATCGAGATCGCGCCCAGCTCCATGCCGGTGGTCGCCAGCCAGACCAGGTGCGACGAGATCCGGTTGAGCTCCATCATCAGCACGCGGATGGTGGTGGCGCGCTCGGTGATGTCGTCGGTGATGCCGAGCAGCTTCTCGACGGCGAGGGCGTACGCCGTCTCGTTGAAGATCGGGGCGAGGTAGTCCATCCGGGTCACGAACGTCGAGCCCTGGACCCAGTTGCGGTATTCGAGGTTCTTCTCGATGCCGGTGTGCAGGTAGCCGACGACCGAGCGGGCCTCACGGACCGTCTCGCCCTCCAGCTCCAGGATCAGCCGCAGCACCCCGTGCGTGGACGGGTGCTGCGGACCCATGTTGACGACGATCCGCTCGTCGTTGATCGGGTCGGTGCTCGAGACGACCGTGTCCCAGTCCCCGCCGGTGACGGTGAAGACCCTGCCCTCGGTGGTCTCGCGTTCGGTCGCGTAGTTCGACGTGGTCACTGGTAGGACCTCCTCCGGTCCGGCGGCGGGATCTCAGCGCCCTTGTACTCGACCGCCACGCCACCGAGCGGGTAGTCCTTGCGCTGCGGGTGGCCCTCCCAGTCATCCGGCATGAGGATCCGGGTCAGGTTGGGGTGGCCGTCGAAGACGATGCCGAACATGTCGTACGCCTCCCGCTCCTGCCAGTCGGCGGTCGGGTAGACCGCCGTCACGCTGGGCAGGTGCGGGCTCTCCGCGGAGACGGCGGCCTCCAGCCGGACCCGACGCCGGTAGGTCATCGAGGTGAGCAGGTAGACCACGTGCAGCCGGCGCTCGTCGGCGCCGAGGTAGTCCACCCCGGACACCGAGGAGCACAGCTCGAAGCGCAGCGCCAGGTCGTCGCGCATCACCTGGCAGACCTCGGCGATCCGCTCCGGGCGTACGTGCAGGGTCAGCTCACCCCGGTCGACCACGACCTTCTCGATCGCGTCGCCGAAGGCGGGGTACGCCTCCTCCAGCGCGTCGCGGACCTCGTCGAAGTAGCCGCCGTACGGCCGGGCGGCCTCCTCGATCGGCTGGCGCTGGCGGACCAGGCCGCCGTAGCCGGACACGTCGCCGGTGCCGTGGTTGCCGAACATCCCGCGGCCGGCCGGGCTGGCCGGCGGGTACTCGGCGGGGGCGGTGCTGCTGGCACCGGCCGGGGTGACCGGAACCGGCACGCCGCCGTCGTTGGGCTTGTCGGTGGGTGAGGTCATTTGGGGCCTGCCTGCGGGTGGAGGTGGTTCTGCGCGTTCATCCAGTTCTCGATCCGCAACTGCTCCTCGCGCCCCTCGCGGACCGCCTTGGTCCACTCGGCACGCCGGGCCTTGTCGTTGCGGTACGAGGACGGCATGGAGCCGTAGGGCACGACCGGAACGTCGCCACGCTCCTGCCGGGCCGCCAGCATCTTGCGGCCGGTCGGGCCCAGCGGCTCGTACATGATCTTCTCGCGGAGCTTGAGGATCGCGTCGATGAGCATCTCCGGCCGGGGCGGGCAGCCGGGCAGGTACATGTCGACCGGCACGACGTGGTCGACGCCCTGCACGATGGCGTAGTTGTTGAACATGCCGCCGCTGCTGGCGCACACGCCCATGGAGAGCACCCAGCGGGGCTCGGCCATCTGGTCGTAGATCTGGCGCAGCACCGGGGCCATCTTCTGACTCACCCGGCCGGCCACGATCATCAGGTCGGCCTGCCGGGGCGAGGCCCGGAAGACCTCCATGCCCCAGCGGCCCATGTCGTAGTGCGGACCACCGGCGGCCATCATCTCGATGGCGCAGCAGGCCAGGCCGAAGGTGGCGCCCCACACGGACGACTTCCGGGACCAGTTGACCAGCTTCTCCACCGAGGTGAGCAGGACGCCGGCGGGAAGCTTCTCCTCGATGCCCATCTGACGTTCCTTCCTCAGTCCCAGTCCAGGCCGCCGCGCCGCCACACATAGGCGTACGCGACGAAGACCGCGACGATGAACAGGACCATCTCCACGAAGCCGAAGATCGGCAGAGCGTCGAACGAGACCGCCCAGGGGTAGAGGAAGATGATCTCGATGTCGAAGACGATGAAGAGCATCGCCGTCAGGTAGAACTTGATCGGGAACCGCCCACCGCCGACCGGCTGGGGGCTGGGCTCGATGCCGCACTCGTAAGCCTCGAGTTTGGCCTTGTTGTAGCGATGGGGACCAGCGAAGCGGGCGGCGCCGACGGAGAACAGCGAGAACGCCGCGGCGAGGGCAAACAGCCCGATGATCGGTGCGTAAGGCGAGAGCGACATCGTTTTCTCCTGCTCGTCCTTCCCTGCCCTCGGTGCTTGACGAAAATCACACTATTCACGTCCCTCGCGGTGGCTGCCGGCGGGGGTCGATCTTTGTCCGCGTCGGGGCTGTGACCAGCCCCGACGCGGTCGGTCTAGACCGCTGGCGCGGCCTTCGTCATCGCGTTGATGACCCGGTCCATCGCGTCCCCGCCACGGGGGTCGGTCAGGTTGGCCAGCAGCTTGAGGACGAAGCGCATCAGCGTCGGGTGCGGCATGCCGTGCTTGGTGGCGATCCGCATGATTTCCGGACGGCCGATCAGCTTCACGAAGATGCCGCCCAGCCGGTAGTAGCCACCGAGCCGGGCCTTCAGCTCGTTCGGGTACGCCATCAGCGCCCGCTCCCGCTCCGGGCCGGCCGGTCGCGCGAGGGCCTGCAACGCGACCTCCGCTGCCAGCTCGCCGGATTCCATGGCGTAGGCGATGCCCTCCCCGTTGAACGGGTTGACCATGCCGCCGGAGTCACCGACCAGCATCACGCCACGGGTGTAGTGCGGCACCCGGTTGAAGCCCATCGGCAGCGCGGCGCCGAGGATCGGGCCGTCGGCGTTGGCCTCGTCGGTCATCCCCCAGTCGGCGGGCGTGTTCGCCAGCCAGTCGGTGAGCAGCCGGCGGTAGTTGGTCTTGCCGAACGCGGAGGACGAGTTGAGCACGCCGAGGCCGACGTTGACCCGCCCGTCACCGAGCCCGAAGATCCAGCCGTACCCGGGCAGCAGGTTGTCGCCGCTGTCCTTGCTGCGTAGCTCCAGCCAGGACTCCAGGTAGTTGTCGTCGTGCTTGACCGGAGAGTGGTAGTAGCGGCGGACGGCCACGCCGATCGGCCGGTCCTCCCGCTTGGCCAGCCCGAGAGCGAGCGGGAACCGGCCGGAGACCCCGTCCGCCGCCACGACCAGCGGAGCGTGGAAGGTTGCGGGCTCCTTGCCGGGGCCCACCTCCGCCTCGACGCCGGTCACCCGGCCGTCGCCGTCGAGCACCGGGCCCAGCACGTTGACGTTGGTGCGCAGCTTGGCGCCGGCGGCCACCGCCCGTTGGGCGAGCAGGTCGTCGAAGTCGAGTCGGGTACGCACCAGACCGTAGTTGGGGAAACTGGCGAGCTCCGGCCAGTCCAGTTCCAGGCGCACCCCGCCGCCGATCACCCGCAGGCCCCGGTTGTGCAGCCAGCCGGCCTCGGGCGAGGTGTCCACGCCCATCCGTACGAGCTGGCGCACCGCGCGCGGGGTCAGCCCATCGCCGCAGACCTTCTCCCGGGGGAACTCGGTCTTCTCCAGCATCAGCACCCGTACGCCGTGCCGCGCCAGGTGGTAAGCCGTCGCCGATCCACCGGGACCGGCGCCCACGACGATGACGTCGGCATCGTGTTCCACCGCGGTCATCCGCGCCTCCTCCCGCACGCTCGTGAAATGCTTCACAAGCCAGACGGGACGAGTGTATGACCGGCGTCATACCTGCCCAGGATCAGGGGTACCTAACTCGCAGATGTGACAGTCAACGACCGTCCACAGCAGGCAGGTGTCAGGCCGGGCTGGGCGCGTCCAGGCCCGCATCGACGCGGATGGTCTCCGGCAGGTGCTCGCGGAGCGCGCCGCCGGCCGCCCGGTCCAGCGCGGCCAACACCTCGGCGACGACCTGCCGGACCTCCGCCGGATCGGCGCCCGCCAGCGCGCGCAGCTGCGCGATGAGTTCGGCCGCGTCGTCGTCGGTGGCGGCCACCGGGTCCGCCCGCTCTGCTCGGGTCATGCGGACGAGCGTACGGCGCAAAGTGGACTAAAGACCGATATTCACGAAACCTGACTATTGTCGGTGTCGGCGGTGGGGGCCAGGGCTACTCGCGGATTCCCCGGTGCAGGGCGACCACGCCGCCGGTCAGATTGCGCCACGCCACCCGTCCCCAGCCGGCCGCGGCGACCCGACCGGCCAGCGCGGCCTGGTTCGGCCAGGCCCGGATCGACTCGGCGAGGTAGACGTACGCGTCGGGGTTGCTGGACACCGAGCGGGCCACGACCGGCAGGGACCGCATCAGGTACGACAGGTAGACCGTCCGGAAGGCCGGGTTGACCGGGGTGCTGAACTCGCAGACCACCAGCCGTCCGCCGGGCCGGGTCACCCGGGCCAGCTCACGCAGGGCCGCGTCGGTGTCGTTGACGTTGCGCAGCGCGAAGGAGATGGTCACCGCGTCGAAGCTCGCGTCGGCGAACGGCAGCCGCAGCGCGTCCCCGGCCAGCAACGGCACCTCGGGCCGGGCCCGCTTGCCGGCGTGCAGCATGCCCAGGGACAGGTCCACGCCGACCGCGTACGCCCCGGACTGGGCCAGCTCCCGGGTCGAGACACCGGTGCCCGCGCCCACGTCCAGCACCCGCTCGCCGGGCCGTAGCCCGAGGGCCGCACGGGTGGACCGACGCCAGGAGCGGTCCTGGCCGAAGGAGAGCACCGTGTTGGTCAGGTCGTATCGCTCCGCCACGCCGTCGAACATCGCGGCGACCTCGTGCGGCTGCTTGTCCAGGCTGGCGCGCTGGCCCTGCGGGGTACGGCTCACCCCTCCACTCTGCCAGCCGCGTCCCGACCGGTGGTCGCTGGGTGCCGCGGGCCCGGCACGCGAAAGGGCGGGGTGGTCGCCCACCCCGCCCTCGCGTCGTGCCGTGTGTCAGTCGGTCGACTTCTCGTCGCCCGGGGCCACCAGGACGACCTTGCGCCGGCGGGAGAGCACCAGCAGCGCCCCGCCCGCGAGCAGGATCATGCCGCCGATGCCGCCGATCAGGCCGACCTGCACACCGGTGACCGGCAGCCCGCCGCCGTCACCACCGCCGCCACCCGTACCCGGCGACGTGGTCGCGCCCGGCGTCGTCGTGCCACCCGGGGTCGGCGTGGCCGTACCCGTGGGCGTGGCCGTCGCCGTCGGCGTGGCCGTGGGCGTGGCGGTGGGCGTCGCCGTCGGAGTCGGGGTCGGGGTGGGCTGCACGGTCAGGTCGACGAAGACGTCGAACTGTGCGCTGTTGTCGCCGTCGTCGGTCTCGGTGAACGTCCGGCGCTGCGTGCTGGTCGCCACCTGCGGCTGATCCTCAGGGGTGCCCCGAGCGGCGTCCAGGCCGGCGGCGAAGAGGAAACCGGGCCGGAGCACCGGCTGGGTCACGTCCGCGCCGATCTTCACCCGCACATCGGCGGTGTAGAACTGGCCCGGCTTCAACACCACGCCCGAGTCCTCGCAGTACGCGTTCGCCAGACCGTTCAGCGGCTGCTCCACGCAGCCCTCCGGCAGCTCGGCGAAGGTGACGCCGGCCGGCAGGGTGATCCCGTACGCCAAGCCGGTGGCCTTGCGGCTGCCGTCGTTGTACACCGCCCAGTCCAGCGGCGCGGTCGCGCCGAGCGCCACCGGCTTGCGGCCGGACTCGCCCGCCGTGTCGCCGTCCACCACCACGTCGGCGTAGACGTCCTGCACCCAGGTGGTCAGGTCGTAGCCGGGCTTGGCGACGGTGATGTCGTGCTCGACGGTGTTGTCGTCGAGGTTGGGGTCGGCGGTGGCCGAGCTGATGGTGACCACCAGCGTGCCGGCCTCCCCGCGACCTCCGGTGGAGAAGAGCGGGATGCCGAAGTCCTCGGTGGTGCCGGCGGCCAGGTCACCGAGAAGGCAGCTGAAGGTGGTGCCGGCGAACTCGCAACCGTCCCAGGCGAGCACACCGACCTTGCGGTTCAGACCCTTGGTCTCGACGGTGACCCGGACGTCCTTGGCATCGACGGTGCTGCGGGTGTTGTCGACCTGGAACTTGAACGGCTTGGCCTTGGCTTCCTTGACGCCCTTGGCGAGTTCGTAGCTCATCGGCACCAGGGCCAGATCGGCCTGGTCGGCGGCCTGCGCCGGGGCGGCCGCGGTGGCCAGGCCACCGGCCGCGAGCAGGGCCACGACGCCGGCGCGGGCCAGTGCCGAGCGGTGGAAGGCTGTCATCAGTCCCCCGGGGGTAGGGAAGAAAGAACGGTTGCGGAACGAGCGGACGTTATCGAAGGTCGATCTCCGGCGCCAGCGGGCGGGGCCGCTTTCATCCGTCCGGCCGGGAGCGAGCAGACGGTACGGGCGGAATGGTCACCCATCCCGCCCGTACCGCCGTGCGTTATGTGAACGGCCCGCACGGGCCGATGGAGGACTGTCTCGCGCCGTCGCGCGACCGCACCATCAGACCATCCGCCACCAGCACGGTCGTGCCGATTCCACCGATCCACGCCCCCGACGGTGACGACGGTCGGCGGTGTGGACCCCGGAGCGGCTGGCGAAGGGTATGAGGCGGCACGCTAGCCGCGCACGATCATCTCCACCACCCCTGAAGGGCAGGGACGACCCGATCGCCGGGACGGCCGGGCGGGAGCATGAGCCCCGGTCAGCCGAACGGCCGGGCTTCGACCAGGGTCAGTTGACCTCGACCAGCGGCAGGGACCGGCCGGCGCCGCCGCCGGGCAGCGCGATCGAGGAGAAGTGCGAGACCACCCGGTCGTCGGTCGGGTCGTCGGCCGGGGTGTGGTGCACGGCGAGCCGGTTGTAGAGCGTGTCCCGCTGGGCGGGGATCCGGTCCGCGGAGCGGATCATGCCGATCAGCTCGTGCAGGTTGGAGCGGTGCCGCGCGCCGGCCGAGGAGATGACGTTCTCCTCCAGCATGATCGAGCCGAGGTCGTCCACGCCCATGTGCAGCGCGAGCTGCCCGACGTCCTTGCCGGTGGTCAGCCAGGACGCCTGGAGGTGCGGCACGGTCTCGAAGAAGAGCCGGGCCACCGCGACCAGTCGCAGGTATTCCAGCGTGGTCGCCTGGGTGCGGCCCTTGAGGTGGTTGTTCTCCGGCTGGTACGTCCACGGAATGAAGGACCGGAAGCCCCCGGTGCGGTCCTGCACGTCGCGGATCATGCGCAGGTGCTCGATCCGCTCCGCGTGCGTCTCGCCGGTGCCCATCATCATGGTGGCGGTCGACTCGATGCCCTGCCGGTGCGCCAGCTCCATGACCTCCAGCCAGCGCTCACCCGACTCCTTGAGCGGCGCGATGGCCCTGCGCGGCCGCTCGGGCAGCATCTCGGCGCCGGCGCCGGCGATCGAGTCCAGGCCGGCGGCCTTGATCCGGGCGATGGCCTCGTCCAGGCTCACGCCGGAGACCTTCGCCATGTGCAGGATCTCGCTCGGCCCGATGGAGTGGATGACCAGCTGCGGGTACGCCTGCTTGACCGAGGCGAACAGCTCCTCGTAGTACTCCACGCCGTAGTCCGGGTGGTGCCCGCCCTGGAGCATCACCTGGGTCGCGCCCAGCTCGACGGCCTCGCCGCAGCGGCGCAGGATCTCCTCGGTCGGGTGCGTCCACCCCTCGCCGTGCTTCGGCGCGCGGTAGAAGGCGCAGAACTTGCACGCCGTCACGCAGACGTTCGTGTAGTTGATGTTGCGGTCGATCAGGTAGGTGACGACGTTGTCCGGGTAGCGCCGCCGGCGCACCGCGTCCGCCGCCTCGCCCAACGCGTGGAAGGGCGCCTCGGTGTAGAGCAGCAGGGCCTCCTCGGGCGTGATCCGCCCGCCGTCCGCGCCACGCTGCAGGATGTCGTCGATCTCCCGGCTCACCGTCACGCCCCGAGCCTACGTCGCCTCGCCCGGCTCGACCGGGTGGCCCCGGCGAGGTGCGGCACGTCCCACAGCCGCCGCCGGTCAGCTCTCGCGTACCTCGACCCGTACGCCGTAGCTGCTCCACAGCTCCGCCGCGAGCACCGGCCCCGCCCACGCCGGCACGTACGCCTCCCACCACGGCAGCTCGCGGCGCGCCGGCATCCGCTGCTCGGAGAGCACCGCCCGGAACCGCTCGTCCAGCTCGCGGACCTGTTCCCGGAACCAGCCCAGCTGCGGAAAGCCGTGCAACCGCTCGTCGGTCAGCACCCTCTCGATGCCGTGCCGGACGCCGAGGTCGAACCAGTACTCGTCGAGGTTGTCGTCGTAGCCCTCCTCGCAGAGCTCGACGACCTGCTCCCACCGCTCCACGTAGCCGGTCGGACGCCTTCCCCCGGTGACCTCGGCGAACCGTTCGACGAACTCCCGGTCGTTCGGCGGTCTCACGCGTCGTAGTCGACCGTGAGCTTGTCCGTGGTCGGGCTCGACTGGCAGGTCAGGACGTAGCCGGCGGCCAGCTCGTCGGGCTCCAGCGCGTAGTTGCGCGCCATCGTGACCGCGCCGTCGACGACCTTCGCCTTGCAGGTCGAGCACACACCGCCCTTGCAGGCGTACGGCAACTCGCCGCGGACCTTCAGCGCGGCGTCCAGCACCCGCTCCTCGCGACCCATCGTGAAATTCGACGACCGGCCGTCCAGCACGATGGTGACCTCGGCACCGACGCCCGCCTGATCGGAAGGGCGGCGTACCGGCTCCGGCGGCGCGTCGACGTGGAACAGCTCGGTGCGCACCGCCGACTCGGGCAGCCCCCGCTCGGTCAGCACGGCCCGGACGTCGACCACCATGCCGTACGGGCCGCAGAGGAACCACTCCTCGATGGCCTCGCCCGGCACGATCGTGTCCAGCAGACGGCCGAGCCGCTCGGCGTCGATCCGACCGGAGAGCAGCGGCGACTCGCCCTGCTCCCGGGACAGCACGTGCACCAGGTGCAGACGGGTGGGATACCGGTCCTTCAGGTCCGCCAACTCCTCGGCGAACATCACCGTGTTCGCCGTGCGGTTGCCGTACACCAGGGTGAAGGTGCTGGCCGGCTCGACGGCCAGGGCGTTCGCGACCAGCGCGAGCACCGGGGTGATGCCGGAACCGGCGACGACCGCGCCGTAGTGCCGCGCCCGGTCCGGCGCGAAGGCCGTGGTGAAGGTGCCCAACGGCGGCAGCACCTCGACCGTGTCGCCGCCGCGCAGCGCGCCGCAGGCGAACGCCGAGAACGCGCCGCCGGGAATCTCCCGCACCCCGATCCGCAGCCGGCCGTGCCGGGCCAGGTCGTCCGGTGTGGAGCAGATGGAGTACGAGCGGCGCACGTCCGTGCCGTCCTCGGTCACCCGTCGCACGGTGAGGTGCTGACCCGCGCGGAACGCGAACGTCTCCCGCAACTCGTCGGGTACGGCGAAGGTGACCGCCACGGCATCGTCGGTGAGCCGGTCGACGGCGGCGACCGCCAGCGGGTGGAAGACCGGCCGGCGACGCACCGGCCGGGAGATGGTGACTGTCACAGCGCCTTCAGGTGGTCGAAGGGTTCGGAGCAGGAACGGCAGCGCCACAGCGCCTTGCACGCGGTCGAGCCGAACCGGCTGACCTGCTCGGTCTCCGGCGAGCCGCAGTGCGGGCAGCGGACCGCGAGGGTCAGCGGCACCACGCCGGCGGCGGGCACCGGGGCCGGTGGGGCGATCCCGGCGGCGGCGAGCTTCGCCCGCCCGCTGTCGGAGATCCAGTCGGTGCTCCACGGTGGGCTGTAGACCGTGCGCACCTCGGCGTCCGGGTGACCGGCGACCGCCAGGGCCCGGCGGATGTCGGCGCGGATCACGTCCATCGCCGGGCAGCCGGTGTACGTCGGGGTGATGGTGACGGTGACCCGCCCGCTGGCCGGATCCTTCTCGACCGCGCGCAGGATGCCCAACTCATCGATGGTGATCACCCGGATCTCTGGATCCACCACGCTCGCCGCAGCCGTCCTCGGATCCGTCACCGTGCCGCCGTCGTTCGCGACTGCGGGGCTCCGCTGCGCTGCACTCCTCGCGCTCACCGTGCCGCCGTCGTTCGCGACTGCGGGGCTCCGCTGCGCTGCACTCCTCGCGCTCACCACTTCGCTCCGGGGTGGGCGCGGTGCAGCACCTGCATCTCGGCGAGCAGGTACGCCAGGTGCTCGGTGTGCACGCCCGTCCGCCCGCCGGCCGGCGCCCACCGACTCTCCGGCCGGGTGAGCGTCGCCTCCGCCAGCACCGCGTCGACGGTCTCGTCGAACGCCGACCGCAGGGTGGCCGGGTCGACCGGCGCGGCCGGATCGGCGGCGAACAGCTCGTGGGTGTACGGCCAGACCTGGTCGACGGCCGCCTGCATCCGGCGGTGCGACTCCTCGGTGCCGTCGCCGAGCCGCTTCACCCACAACGCGCCGTGGTCCAGGTGGTACGCCGACTCCTTGCGCGCCTTGGCGCCGATCGCGGCGAGCCGCTCGTCCCGGCACCCGGCCAGCGCCGTGTACAGCGGCAGTTGGTACGCCGCGAGGAAGAACAACTTCGCCATGGTCACCGCGAAGTCGCCGTTCGGCAGCTCGACCAGGAGCACGTTGCGGAACTGGCGGTCGTCGCGCAGGTACGCCAGCGCGTCCTCGTCCCGGCCGGCGCCCTCCAGCTCGCCCGCGTACGACAGCAGCAGGCGGGCGGCGCCGAGCTGGTCGAGGGCGATGTTGGCCAGCGCGATGTCCTCTTCCATCTCCGGCGCGCGAGTGGTCCACTCGGCCAGCCGTTGCGCGGCGATCAACGCGTCGTCGCCGAGGGCGAGGGTGAAATCGAAGGGGCCGTTCACGCCACCACCTCGCTCCGCTCGGCGGCGGCGCCGCTGAGCTGGCTGGTTCGCTCGCTCCGCTCGCTCACAGGTGGGCCACCCCGTCCGGGACCTCGTAGAAGGTGGGGTGGCGGTAGACCTTGTCGGCGGCCGGGTCGAAGAAGGCGTCCTTCTCGTCCGGGCTGGACGCGGTGATCGCGCCGGCCGGCACCACCCAGATCGACACGCCCTCCTGCCGTCGGGTGTAGAGGTCCCGGGCGTTACGCAGGGCCAGTTCGGCGTCGGGGGCGTGCAGGCTGCCGACGTGGGTGTGCGACAGCCCGCGCCGGGCCCGCACGAAGACCTCCCACAGGGGGGTCTGCTCCATGCTCGTTCGCTCGGTCACGCCGCCACCTTCTCCTTCTGCCCAGCCCGCTTGGCGGCGTACGCCGCGGCGGCTTCGCGTACCCATGCGCCCTCGGCGTGCGCGGCCCGGCGGCGCGCGATGCGCTCCCGGTTGCACGGCCCGTCGCCGGAGATGACCCGCATCAGCTCGTCGTAGTCCGGCTGGGTGTAGTCGTACGCCTGCCGCTCCTCGTTCCAGCGCAGGTCCTCGTCGGGGATGCGCAGCCCCAGAATCTCCGCCTGCTGGACGCACATGTCCACGAAGCGCTGGCGCAGATCGTCGTTGGAGAAGCGCTTGATCTTCCAGGCTATCGACTGCGCGGAGTGCGTGGAGTTGCCGTCCGGCGGGCCGAACATGGCCAGCGACGGGTACCACCAGCGGTCCACCGCGTCCTGGGCCATCGCCTGCTGCTCCGGGGTGCCGTGCGACAGGGTGTGCAGGATCTCGTAGCCCTGGCGCTGGTGGAACGACTCCTCCTTGCAGACCCGGATCATCGCCCGCGCGTACGGGCCGTAGGAGCAGCGGCACAGGGGCACCTGGTTGACGATCGCCGCGCCGTCCACGAGCCAGCCGATCGCGCCCATGTCGGCCCAGGTCAGCGTGGGGTAGTTGAAGATCGAGCTGTACTTCTGCCGCCCGTCGAGCAGCAGCCGGACCAGCTCGTCCCGGCTGATGCCGAGGGTCTCGGCGGCGGCGTAGAGGTAGAGGCCGTGGCCCGCCTCGTCCTGCACCTTGGCCAGCAGGATCGCCTTGCGCTTGAGTGAGGGCGCCCGACTGATCCAGTTGCCCTCCGGCTGCATGCCGATGATCTCGGAGTGGGCGTGCTGGGCGATCTGCCGGATCAGCGTCTTGCGGTACGCGTCCGGCATCCAGTCGCGGGGCTCGATCTTCTGCTCCGCGTCGACCACCGCGGAGAAGTACGCCGCCAGGTCCTCGTCCGGCGCGGGTCCGCCGCGCCGTTGCCGCGCGGCTGCGGCGCGTAGCTCCGCCTCGGCTGCCTCGACCTCGCCGAGCAGGCCGCCGCCGGTTGCGTCGTCCGGGGCGGAGAAGTCATTGCCATACATGAGGACAAGTGTTACAGCTTGCGCCCTGATGCACCAGGGGGTGTAACAGGAAACCCGAGTCACCTTCGGTCACCGCTGGGCGCTTCCGTCTCACGCAGGGCGACCGTGTCGGCTATGACTTGGCTCACTGAGCAAAGATGAAACCTCCTAGAAGCCGCATACCGGCGCGACATCCCACCTTTATCGCGCATTGCCAGGTGTCGGGCTCTGGCGGTCGGGCGGTCCGGACGTAGACTTCTGCCGGTCACACGATCGGCTGCCCAGAATCGCCGTCTCCACAGAGGCCATCTCCCCCGGCCTCGGCGATCGCACCGGTCGCCCCGGACAACAAGCCGGTCCCCCCGGCCCTGACATCTGGAGCTCACCCAACTCATGCGATCCCGCGTGATCATGGTGTTCGCCGTCGTGGCGGTCCTGCTCGGTGGCGTTCTGCTGGTCCCCGCCGCGTACGCCCGGCTCGCCGGCGACGACGGCAGCGCAGGCGGCGGTGGCGGCGCCGAGAGCGTCGCCGCGCCCTCGCCCACCCCACCGCCTCCGCCCACGCTGGCCGCCGGCCCGGTGTCGGTGGCCTTCAAGGGCGAGTTCTTCTCGTGGGCGTTGCTGGACCGGAAGACCGGCAAGATCTCCGGGTCGTCGAACATGACGGCGACCAGCTCCACCGAGTCGATGATCAAGGCCTGGATCGTGTCCGACTACCTGCGCCAACTGGGCGACAAGGAGCCGAGCGCGGGGTTGAAGGAGGCGGCCCGGCTGGCGATCATCGACAGCAACGACGGCGCGGCCAACAAGGTCCACGCCGCCGCGGGCGGCTCGTACAAGGCGTCGAAGAGCAGCAAACCCGACGCGGTGATCCAGCGGGCGATCACGATCTGCGGGCTGACCGACACCAAGCGCGGCAACGTCGAGCCCTACACCGGCTACTGGAGCTTCACCCGGATGTCCCCCCGCGACGCGGTCCGGCTCGGCGACTGCATCGCCGACGGCAAGGCCGCCGGCCAGAAGTGGACCAAGTGGGTGCTGGATCAGATGAGCAAGGTTCGAGGCACCACCGCGACGAAGGACCAGAAGCGCGAGTCCGGGGGCGGGCGCTGGGGGATCATCAACGGCCTGCCGAAGTCGATCACCAGTCAGGGTCCGGTCAGCATCAAGAACGGTTGGACCCAGCTCAACTACGACGGCAACTGGCACGTCAACTGCCTCGCGGTCAACGCCAAGTGGAGCCTCGCGGTGATGCTGCGCTACCCGACCAAGTACGGGCTGGACTACGGCGCGCAGGTCTGCGCCAGCGTGGCCACCCAGCTGGTCACCCCGCAGCCCGGCGCCGCGCTGAAGGTGCCGCAGCAGCCGGTCGGGAAGCTCTGATGGCCGGCAACCGTCGTGCCGACCGACGCGGCAGCGGCGAGGCGTCCCCGCTGCGGCTGGTCGCGGTCGCGGTCATCCTGATCGGGCTGGTCCTGGTGTCGCTGCGACTGCTGCCCGGGTCGCCGTTCGAGTCCAGTGCCGCCGCACGCTGGGGCGACCCCGGCAGCGCGACGAACGGCCGGTCCACCGGTACGCCCACCGACCGCAGCGCCCGCCAGCCGGCGCCGACACCGAGCCCCACCCCCTCCCTGGAGCCGCTGCCGTTCCAGGCCAAGGACCTCAAGCTCGACATCGAGGGCTGGTACTCCTGGAGCGTGCTCGACCGCCGCACCGGGAAGATCATCGGCTCCAAGAACATGGACGAGACCAGCACGACCGCCTCCATGATCAAGTCGTGGATCGTCGCCGACTACCTGCGGCGCACGGCCGACGCCGGCGACACCCCGAGCGACGCGAAGCTCTCCGACGCGACGCGGATCATCCGGGACAGCGACAACACGCGGGCCGAGCAGTTCTACAACTCGGTCGGCCGCGCCGCCTCGATCCGGCGGCTGCTCTCCATGTGCAAGCTGACCGACAGCGGCGTCGCCCCCGACGGTGGCTGGAGCCGGACGGCGCTCTCCCCCCGGGACACCGCCCGGCTGGGCAACTGCATCGCCGACGGCACCGCCGCCGGACCGAAGTGGACCAAGTGGCTGCTCAACGAGATGAAGCTGGTGCGCGGCGCCGGTGACTTCGGCATCCGCAAGGCGTTCCCGGCCGCCCAGCAGAAGCAGATCGCCATCAAGAACGGGTGGATCGACCGGACCAGGGAGCAGGAGATGCACATCAACTGCCTGGCCATCGGCGACACCTGGACGATGGGCGTGATGGTCAAGTACCCGATCAACATGGGCTACGACTACGGCATGAAGAACTGCGAGAAGATCACCGAGGCGCTGCTCCGCCCCGGCGTCTGACCCACGCCCCACCGCCGCGCCGGGCGGGCTGACTCAACCCGCTCGGCGGCTCAGCCGGCGAAGAACTCCGGGCCACCGTCCGGCAGCGCGGGCGCCTCGCCGATCGCGGCGGCCCGGCGGGCCCACTCGCGCAGCCCGGCGATCTGCCGGTCGCCGAGCGAGAAGTCCAGGGTCCGGAAGTACGTGGCCAGCGTCGCGGCGTCGAACGTCTCCCACCGCGCCGCCGCCTCGGCCACCTGGTCGAGCTCGTTCAGGCAGAGGTCACGCGAGCGCAGGAACGCCTCGTGCACCTCCTTGACCAGACCCGGGTGGGCGGCGGCGAAGTCACGGCGGACAGCCCAGACGGCGAAGACCATCGGCAGTCCGGTCCACTCGCGCCACGCCTGCCCGAGGTCGGTGACGGTGAGGCCACGTTGCGGCGCCTCGTAGAGCGCCCGCAGTGCCACGTCACCGATCAGCACCCCGGCGTCGGCCTCCAGCAGCATCTGGGTCAGGTCCGGCGGGCAGCGGAAGTAGTCGGGCCGCACGTTGTACCGCTCGGCGAGCAGCAGCTGAGCCAGCAGCACCCCGGTCCGCGAGGTCGAGCCGAGCGCCACCCGTGCGCCGTCCAGCTCGGCGAGGGGACGGGTGGAGACGACGTTGACCGAGAGCACCGGCCCGTCGCTGCCCACCGCGAGGTCCGGCAGGAGCAGCAACTCGTCGGCGTGCCGCAGATACTCCAGCAGCGAGATCGGGCCGATGTCCAGGTCACCGGCGACCAGCGCGGCGTTCAACCGGTCCGGCGAATCCTTGTGCAGGTCGACGTCGAGCAGGGCACCGGACCGCATCAGGCCCCAGTAGATCGGCAGACAGTTCAGGAACTGGATGTGCCCGACCCGGGGACGTGCGATGCGCTCAGCCATGACCCGACCGTATCGCCGGCTTCCGGCTTCGGCTCGGCGGGCCCGTCCGGAGTGGCCAAGCCCGCATCCGCGCCGGCGGGCCGCAGCTGTCGTACACCCGGGTCACCGGGTGACGGCCGGCGTACGGCCCGGGCGACAACCGGGACGAAGATCAGCACCACCAGGATCCCCGCGACGCCGGCGCCGGCGATCAGTGGCCGGGGCGGGACGGCCGTGAGCAGCGCGCCGCCGACCAGAAAGCCGGCCATCGAGCCGCCCTGCACCGCCGCGCCGTAACTGGCGTACGCCCGGGCCCGCATCGCCTCCGGCACCCGGCGAGCGGTGAGCAGGTTGGCGAAGACGTTTTCGCCGCCGTTGGCCGCGCCCGCCACCAGCCAGAGCGGCACCAGCAGGCCCGCACCCGGGACCATCGCGGCGAGCAGCACCATCAGGCTGCAAGCGGCCAGGGTGACCAGCACCCCACGGATCAGCGCGGCATCGTCGCCGAGTCGGTTCGCGAGCCGGGCGGCCAGCCAGCCACCGGGCAGCATGCCGGCCATCCAGGCGGCACTGACCAGCCCGTAGGTCGTCGGTGAACCGTTCAGGGTCTCCCGGATGAAGAAGACCTCGATCACGTTGATGCCGCCGATCGCCGCGATCACCACCGCGGTGCTCACCACCATGACGAGCATCAGCGGGTCGCGGCGCAGCCGCCAGGCGGTGGCCGTACCGCGTGGGTCCGCCGGGGTGACCACCGCGGTGGTCCGCCGGCCACCGCGCCGCGTCCGCAGCAGCAGGCCGGCGACCACCAGCGCCAGGTAGGTCGCGGCGTCCAGCAGCAGCGGTACGCGGGTGCCGAACTGCCCCACCAGCAGCCCGGCCAGCACCGGGCCGCCGAGCGCGCCGAGGGAGACCGCGGTCTGACTGATCGCGCTCGCCCTCGGCAGGTCGCGCGAGCGGACCATCGCCGGCAACAGCGCCGCCAGGCAGGGCTGGGTCACCGCGAGCCCGCAGGCGAGCAGTGCGACGAGCCCGACCACCAGCACCGGGTGATCGGCGAGGGCGAGCAGCGCACAGATCGCGGCCTGGGCCAGCCCGACGGTCACCAGCAGGGTGCGGCTGTCCACCCGGTCGGCGAGTCGGCCGGCGAGCGGGGCCAGCACCACCAGGGGCAGGGTGGCGGCGAGCAGCAGCCCGGACACGGCGAGCCCGCCGGCGCCGGCGCCCTGGAGCGCCAGCGCGAGCGCGGTGGCGGCGAGGAAGTCGCCGCAGATCGTGGTGGCCCGCGCGGTGGCGGCGAGCCAGACGTCCGGCCAGCGCGACTCGACAACTGTGAAGGACATACTTCGAAATTATTCCTTCACACCATGTGGCGCAAGCCCTACGGCAGCGGCACCACGTGGTACTGCACCGAGACGGCTCGCGCCCCCGCCGGCGGATCGGTCCGGCGGTTCCGCTGGCGGTACGGCTCCAACACCGCCAGGACCGCCTCGTTAACCCCGGCCATCTCCTCCGGGGTGAGCAGCAGCAGGGTGTCGCTGAAGAGCGCCACGTCGTACCACTCGGCCGGCTCCTCCCCGGCGCGCCGCGACCAGTCCCGGGCCCGTTCCATGTCCCGAGCCGCATGCGCCTCCACCAGCGCCTGCTCGGCCGCACGCCCGTCCGGACCGGCATCGCGACCCGCGTCGGCCATCCAGTTGGAACTGAACGTGCGCCACACCCGCTCGCGCGCGTCCCCCCGGCTCGGCGCCTGCTCGATCAGGCCGAACTTCGCCAGCGCCCGCAGGTGGTAACTCGTCGCGCTCGGCGACAGCCCGGCGATCTCCGCGCACTCGGTGGCGGTCCCGCCATCATCGCGGCTGCTCAGGTATTCCATGATCGCGATCCGGGCCGGATGGGCCAACGCCCGCATCACCTGCGGGTCACTGATCGTCATCCGGCGCGGCTCGGGGCGGGCCTCGGTCATGCCCCCATGATCCCGGCCAGCGAAGCGAGCCGCCATCACCCCCGTGGTCCACCCGGATCGCACCCGCGCCGTCGGTGACCTGAGCGGCTCGTCGGTGGCGGCGCGCACGGCTCGCCGGTGGGCCCGCGCGGCTCGCCGGTGGCCCGCGCGGCCCGTCGGCAGCCAGCGCGGCTCGTCGGTAACCGCGCAGCCCGTCGGTGGCCTGCGCGGTTACCGGAACACGGATCGCGGCGGCACGGGGAGATCGAGGGCGATCAGGGTGCCCTGTCAGCGATCAAGGCCAGAAAGTGTCGTACATATGTTCTACTGTGGATTCATGTTGGGGGTGTTGGCGCAGGCGGACGATGCCATCGACGACTGCGCCGCGACCTCAATCTGGGCACTTCCCGACGACGAGTTGCTCGCGTCGCTCGACGCGACGCACACGGTGGCGCAGCGACTGGCCGCCGTGCAGCTCGGGCTGGTCCGCGAGCTGGACGCCCGCGGCCTCGCGGTGGCCCGGGGCGCCTCGTCCACCGCCGTCTGGCTGCGGGAACGGCTGAGGCTCTCCGGTCGATCTGCCCGCGAGTTGGTCCAGCTCGCCGCCACCGTCGACGCCGCGCCGACCGCGGTGCGCGAGGCCATGCTCACCGGTGCCGTCACCGTCGAGCAGGGTCGGGTGGTGGCGGAAACGGTCGCCACCCTCCCCGCTGAGGCGGGGCCGGAGGTGGCCGAGAAGGCCACCCAACTGCTCATCGGCTGGGCCGACCGGTTCGACCCGGCGATCCTGCGCCGGCTCGGGGAGCGCGTGCTCACCCACGTCGCACCGGACCTGGCCGACCAGGCCGAGCTGGCGGCCCTGGAACGGGCCACCGAGCGCGCCGAGGCCCGTCGGCACGTCACCCTCTCGGAGCAACAGGACGGGCAGGTACGCCTCACCGGCAGCCTCGACACCGAAACCGCGAGCCTGCTGCGCGAGGCGATCGATCCGCTCTCCGCACCGACCGGTGAACACGACGACCGCAGCCCCGGCCAGCGCCGGGCGGACGCGCTCGGCGAGATATGTCGGCTGGCATTGCGTACCGGTCACCTGCCGGACAGCGGCGGGGACCGACCGCAGCTCGTGGTGACCGTGTCGCTGGACGCGCTGGTCAACGGCGTGCGAGCGGGCACCCTGGAGACCGGGGCGCAGCTCACGCCGGGCGCGGTCCGCCGGCTGGCCTGCGACGCCGCCGTGTTGCCGGCCGTGCTGGGCGGTAACAACCAGGTCCTGGACGTCGGACGTCAACGCCGCCTCTTCACCGGGCCACTGCGCCGCGCACTCGTGCTGCGGGACGGCGGCTGCGCCTTCCCCGGCTGCGATCGACCATCCCGATGGTGCGACGGTCACCACGTCCGGCACTGGGCCGACGGCGGCGCGACCGCGCTGGGCAATGCCGTTCTGCTGTGCGGCCACCATCACCGGCTCATACATCAAGGCGACTGGACGGTCCGCATCTCGGCCGACGGCCAGCCCGACTTTCTCCCGCCCCGCTGGCTCGACCCAGACCGTACGCCGCGCCGCAACCTCTACCACCGGCGCTGCTGACGGCGAGGAAGCATCCTGAGCCGTGCTCGCACGGATCGAGCACAGCGCCGCCACGGCCCTGCGCGCCACGCCGCCGGGGCCACACGTCCGGCCCGGCGCCGCAGCGCCGCGCACCATTGCCGGAAGGGTCCGGCACGATGCCGTGCCTGCGTGCCCGCGCATCGCCGCTCCCGCTGCACCACCCCCTCGCTGCACCACCCCCTCGCCACAGCGCCCCATCGCGAGAAGGGTCCGGCACGAGGCCGCGCCTCTACGCCCGCGCGAACCGCCGCTCCCGCCGTGCCACCCCCTCGCCACAGCGCGGCGCCCATCGCCAAAAGGATCCGGCACGACGCCGTGCCTTCAGGCCCGCGCGAACCGCCACTCCCACCGCGCCACAGCGCCGCGCCCCACCGCCAGAAGGGTCCAGCGCGACGCTATGCCGAAGGCCCGCGAGAACCTCCACTCCCGCCGCGCCACACCCTTGATCCCGCGCACACACCTTGACGTCGCGCCACACCCTCGACGTCGCGCCACACCTTGATGCCGGGCCGTCAGCGCCACAACGTCCGGTCCCACGGCACAGCGCCGCACCTACCGCGCCGCACCTCCGACACGCCGTCGCTGCGTCCCCGGCCACGCCGGTCGTGCCGCCACGCCGTCTCTGTCGGGTGGTCGCGTCGGTAATTCGGTGGAAGGACCGGGCGTGGGAGCGTAGGGTTGCAGGCCGCTTGACGGCCGAGGTGAGCTGCACCGGAACGGACGTCCCCGCGCCGGGCGGCCGGCCATCCGCCCCCGGACACGCGAGCGCGCAGCAGATGTGAACGATGGGACGTCAGCATGCCCGCACTCGACCTCGACACTCACCTCGACACGGATCTGGCCGCCGAGCGCGCACACCTGGCCACCTCGCGGGAGGCGCTACGGCGGATGCGGGAGCGGGCCGAGGCCCTCTTCGCCACCGGAGACCAGGTGGCCGGCGACGCCTACGCCGCGGAGACGCTCGGCCGCACGCTGTCCCGTCGGGTGGCCGAACTGGCCGACGACCCGACCACACCGCTCTTCTTCGGCCGCCTCGACTTCTCCGGGAGCACGGTCAGTGGAGTCGGCGAGGCCGCCTCGGACGCGAGCGCGAGCGCCGGGTCGGGCACGACCGACGCCACCGGCACGACCGGCACGACCGGCACGACCGGCACCACCAGCACGGCCGGCACGACCGGCACGACCGGCACCACCAGCACGGCCGGCACGACCGGCACGACCGGCACCACCAGCACGACCGGCACGACCGGCACCACCGGCACCACCAGCACGACCGGCACAACCGGCACGACCGGCACCACCAGCACGACCGGCACGACCGGCACCACCGACGCCACCGGCACTACCGACGCCACCAGCACGACGGCCACAACCGCCACCACCGTCACAACCGCCGCCACCAGAACAACCAGCGCGAGCACGACCAGCGCGAGCACGACCAGCGCGAACCCGACCAGCAGCGTCGGTGATCATGAGGGTCGGCGGTACCACGTCGGGCGGCGGCATGTCAGTGACGAGCTGGGCGAGCCGTTGGTGCTGGACTGGCGGGCGCCGGTCTCGCGGTCGTTCTACCGGGCCAGCGCGCGGGATCCGCAGGGGGTGGCGGTCCGGCGGCGGTTCGGGTTCAGCAACGGGGTGCTGACCAGCTTCGAGGACGAGCGACTCGACCGGGGCGAGGAGCTGGGCACGACCAGCCGGATCCTCACCGCGGAAATCGAGCGGCCGCGCGTCGGGCCGATGCGGGACATCGTCGCCACCATCCAGCCGGAGCAGGACGAGCTGGTCCGGGCCGACCTGGCCGACTCGATCTGCGTGCAGGGCGCGCCGGGCACCGGGAAGACGGCCGTCGGCCTGCACCGGGCCGCGTACCTGCTCTACCTGCACCGGGAGCGGTTGCGACGGGCGGGTGTGCTGATCGTCGGGCCGAACCGGGCGTTCCTGTCGTACATCGCGGCGGTGTTGCCGGCACTGGGTGAGGTTGAGGTCGAGCAGGCGACCGTGGAGGAGTTGATCTCGCGGGTGCCGGTCCGGGCGGTCGACTCGCCGGCGGTCGCGGCGCTCAAGCACGACGTACGGATGGCCAGCGTGCTGCACCGCGCGGTGCAGGCACAGATCGGCTCGCCGACCGACTCGATCACCGTGTCGGACGGCTCGTTCCGGTGGCGGATCGGGCTGGAGCCGTTGCACCGGATCGTCGAGGAGACCCGCCGGGAGGGGCTGCCGTACGGCACCGGCCGGGAGCGGGTCCGGGCGCGGGTGGTGAGCCTGCTGCAACGGCAGGCCGAGGCGCGGCGGGCGGAGTCGCCCAGCGACGCCTGGCTGCGCCGGATGGGCCGATGCCGGCCGGTGATCGACTTCCTGGACGCGGTCTGGCCGGCGCTCACCCCCGAGGGGCTGGTACACGGGCTGCTGGCGGACCCGGCGCGGCTCGCCGCCGCGGCGGACGGGTTGCTCAGCGACACCGAGCAGGCGCTGCTGACCTGGGCGAAGCCGGCCCGTACGCCGAAGGCGACCCGCTGGACCGCCGCCGACGCGGTGCTGATCGATGAGGCGACGGGGCTGCTGGAACGGCCATCCGGGTTCGGGCACGTGGTGGTGGACGAGGCGCAGGACCTGTCGCCGATGCAGTGCCGGGCCATCGCCCGGCGCAGCGAGCACGGCTCGGTCACGCTCCTCGGTGACCTCGCGCAGGGCACCGCGCCGTGGGCGGCGACCGACTGGAAGGAGTCGCTGGCCCACCTGGGCAAGCCGGACGCGGTGGTGGTGCCGCTGACGGTCGGCTTCCGGGTGCCCGCCGCGGTGGTCGCGTTCGCCAACCGGCTGCTGCCGGCGCTCGCGGTGAACGTACCCCCGGCGGAGTCGCTGCGCCGCGACGGCGGCTTGGACGTGCGTACCGTGACGGACCTGACCGCCGCGACGGTGGCCGAGGTGCGGGCGGCGCTCGCGCACGACGGCTCGGTCGGTGTGATCGCCGCGGACGACGCGGTCGACGGGCTGCGCGCGGCGCTGGCCGCCGCCGGTGTCCCGACCGCGAGCGCCGACGACGTGGCCGACGCGGAGCGGGTCACCGTGGTGCCCGCGACGCTGGTCAAGGGCCTGGAGTACGACCACGTGGTGGTGGTCGAGCCGGCCGCGATCGTCGCGGCCGAGCCACGGGGGCTGCACCGGCTGTACGTGGTGCTCACCCGCGCGGTGTCCCGGCTCGCGGTGGTGCACCACGAGCCGCTGCCCGCGCCGCTTCTGAACTGGTCAGCGGCCGGAGAGGGCTGAGGCGATCGCACGCAGCGGCTTGCCGGGCTCGGCGATCGGCACCGTGAACGCCAGCCACGAGCCGTCGGTGAACTCCACCCGGAGTCGCTTCGGGTTGAGCCGGTGCCAACCCACCCGGGCGTCCGCCACGGCGGCCCGGGGCGCCGACCAGACGACCCGGGTACCGGCCACCGCGCGCTCGTCGTCGGCGCGGCTCGACCAGAGCTTCACCGGCCCGGATGCGCACACCAGCAACCGTCGGTCGGTGACGGCGAGGACCGTGTCGTCGAGGGTGATTGCCGGAGGCACCGGTCGCCGCGAGTGTTGCAGCGTCGAGGCGAGCGAGCCCGGGGCTCCGCGACCGGCCACGCCGTGGGTGAGGCGGTCGACGATCCGGTCCGCCGCCGGGAACGAGATCAACGGCGAGATCAGGTTGAGCAGGACGCCGCCGATGCCGGCACCGGCCCCGGAGGCCTGCGGACGCTCGGCGTCGGGTGGATCGGGCGGCAGGGCGCCGTGGGCGATCTCCGTCTTCGCGACGGCGAGCACCTGTTCCCCCGGCTCGACGAGCTGGGTCAGCCGTTCCTGGTAGCTGATGTCCGCCATCGGCTCAGTATCGGTCCGGGTGGTCGGTGGTCGGTGGTCGGTGGCCGGTGGCCGGTGGCCGGTCGGCCCGCCGGGCGCGTCGCCGATCAGCCCGCGCCGGCCCCGGCCCGCCGCTCCGAATCCTCGCCCACCAGGGCACGGACCCGGGCGGCGGCGTCGGGGGTCACACCACTTCGACTTTGTGGTTTAAAGTTCTCTGTGTGCACCCCGACGACGATCCGCCTCCCGCCGACGCCGCGACCGCACTCCAGCTGATCCGTAAGCAGCGAGGGGCGACCGCACGTCGACTCGATCCCGATGCCCGTCTGCTCTACTGGCCGTGGGGAGTCGCCTGGCTGGTCGGCTTCGGGCTGTTCTTCCTCCGGTTCTCCCCCGGCGAGCGAGAGCTGCTCCGGCTGCCGAGCTGGCTGCCGCTGACCGTCCTCTTCGCTCTGCTGCTGGCGGCCGCCGCGGTCCAGGCAGCGGCCAGGGAGCGGGCCCACGACCAGGTGACCGGTGACTCTGCTCGGCGTGGGCGCTGGTACGGGTGCGCCTGGGGCCTGGGATCCGTGAGCGTCTACGCGGGCCTGGGTCGGATCAGCGAGCACCTGCCCCACGACCTGGCGGCGCTGCTCTGGTCGGCGACCGCCGCCGGGCTGATCGGCGCGCTGCAGATGGCCGGCGCGGCGATCTGGCTGGACCGGCCCCTGTTCGGGCTGGGCGTCTGGATCAGCGTGATCAACCTGGTGGGCACGATCGCCGGGCCGGGTTGGCACGCGCTGGTCGTGGCGGTGGCCGGCAGCGGCGGGATCCTGGTCGCCGGCGCACTCGCCCGACGGCGGCAGCGAGAGCGGCACCAGCCGTGACCGAGTTGGATCCGGTGATCCACGCGCAGGCCCGGCTACGGGTGGTCGCCAGCCTCTCCGCCCTCGGCGACGGCGACATGATCGCGTTCCCCCGGTTGCAGGAGCTGCTCGCGATGACCGCCGGCAACCTCTCCGTGCACCTGCGCAAGCTCGAGGACGCCGGCTACGTCGAGGTCAGCAAGACACACCGTGGACGCACCCCGGCCACCCTGATCCGGCTCAGCCGGCGGGGCCGGCTTGCGTTCGAGGAGTACACCGAGGCCATTCGCACCCTGCTCGACCCCACCCCGACGAAGGAGCAGTCATGATCCTCGCCCGCGCCGACCAGGCCAGCCGCCGGTACGGCGACGTCCTCGCCCTCGACCGCGTCGATGTGGAAGTCCGGGCCGGTGAGCTGGTCGGCCTGCTCGGCCCGAACGGCGCCGGCAAGAGCACCCTGATGAACCTGCTGGTCGGTCTGCGTCGCCCCAGCTCGGGACGGGTCGAGCTGTTCGGCGGCGATCCCCGCGACCCGGCGTCCCGCCGACAGATCGGGGTCACCCCGCAGGAGACCGGCCTGCCGGGCACGCTGCGCGTCGGTGAGGTCGTCGACTTCGTCTCCGCGCACTACCCGGACCCGGTGCCCCGGGGAGAACTGCTCGACCGCTTCGGCCTGGGCGACCTCGCCCGGCGGCAGACCGGCGGCCTCTCCGGCGGGCAGCGCCGCCGGCTGGCGGTGGCGCTGGCGTTCGTCGGCCGGCCCCGGCTGGTGCTGCTCGACGAGCCGACCACCGGTCTGGACGTGGCCGCGCGGCACACCCTCTGGGACGCCATCCGGGCGTTCCACGACGACGGCGGGACCGTGCTGTTGAGCAGCCACTACCTGGAGGAGGTGGAGGCGCTGGCCCGCCGGGTCGTGGTGATCGGGCAGGGTCGGGTGCTCGCCGACGACACGGTGGACGCGGTGCGCGGCATCGTCGGCGTACGCCGGGTCAGCCTGGTCGCCGCCGACCTGCCCGAGCTGCCCGGCGTGGTCCGCACCGAACGGATCGACGGGCGATTGCACCTGCTCACCACCGACGCCGACCAGCTGGTCCGGTCGCTGGTCACCGCCGGGACCGCCTTCACCGACCTGGAGGTCCGGCCCACCTCGCTGGAGGAGGCGTTCCTCGCCATCACCAACAGCAGCGAGCCCACGGCCGCAAGCCAGCCCACCGCCGCAAGCCGGCCCACCATCGGGGGCCAGCCCACCACCGGGGACCAGCCCTCCACCGCCGCTGCCGGCGGCCGACCGACCACCGCCTGAGGAGGCGACCGTGCAGCTCGCCCTGGTCCACGCCCGCTACCAGCTCCTGGAGATCATCCGGATCCCGGTGGCCGTCTTCGGCAGCGCCTTCTTCCCGGCCGCCGCGATGATCTTCTTCGTGGTGCCGTTCGCCGGCGACGATCCGGCCGGCGCCACCTTCGCCACCGCGTCGATGGTCACCTTCTCGGTGATGAGCGCCAACATCTTCCAGTACGGCGTCGGTGTCGCCGAGGACCGCGACCAGCCGTGGAATCCGTACACCCGGACCCTGCCGGCCGGGCCGGCACCCCGCTTCGCCGGCCGCGTGCTGGCCGGCCTGGCGCTGACGTACCTCTCGCTGATCCCGGTCGTGGTGATCGGCGCGACGCTGACCGCGGCCCGGATCACCCCGGCGGCGTTCCTGCTGACCGCCGGCACGGTGGCCGTCATCTCGGTGCCGTTCACGCTGATGGGGCTCGCCATCGGCTACTCGCTGCCGAGCAAGGCGGCGATCGTGGTCGCGCAGGTGGTCTTCCTGCCGCTCGCGTTCGGCGGCGGTCTGCTCTCCGCTCCGGGCGAGGCGCCCGGCTTCATCGAGACGATCGCGCCGTTCCTGCCCACCCGGGGGGCTGCCGAACTGATGTGGTCGGCGGTGGGTGACTACCGCATCGAGCCGCTGTCAGTGATCATGCTCGGCGTCTGGGTGGTGCTGCTCGCAGCGCTCGCGGGCTGGGCGTACCGGCGGGACGAGGGTCGCCGGTTCAGCTGACGATTCGTCCGTTTCCGCCCCGGGCCGCAGCGGGACGGTGCCAGGATTCCGGCAGGGGGCCGTCGTGGCCGCCGGGCCGAGAGGGGTCTTGACGTGAGCACCGTCCCGCCGGGTACGCCCTGCTGGGCCGACCTGGCCACCCCGGACCTGACCGACGCGCGGCGTTTCTATCCGGAGCTGTTCGGGTGGACCGGCCGGGTGACGCCGGAGCCCGAGGCGGGTGGCTACACCGTCTTCCTGCTCGACGGGCGGGCCGTGGCCGGGGCCGGGCCGCCGGCGATCCCGGACCAGGTGCCGATCTGGTCGACGTACCTCGCCACCGACGACGCGGAACTGGTCGCCGGCCGGGTCGAGCGGGCCGGCGGGCAGGTCGTGGTGCCGCCGTTCGAGGTCTTCGACCGGGGCCGGATGGCGGTCTTCGCCGATCCGGCCGGCGCCACGTTCAGCGTCTGGCAACCGCTGGCGATGCCCGGGGCCGAGGTGTTCAACGTGCCGGGCGCGCTGAGCTGGACGGAACTGGTCACCCCGGACCCGGAGGGCGCGAAGGTCTTCTACGAGCTGGTGTTCGGCTGGCAGCCGGACGACCAGATGGTCGGTGGGATGACGTACACCGGGTGGCGGCTCGGGACGCAGATCGTCGCCGGCATGATGCCGCCGTTCGCCGACGACTTCCCGGCCGACCTGCCGGCGTACTGGACGGTGTACTTCGCGGTGGCCGACGCGGACGCCGCCGCCGCCCGGGCCGCCGAACTCGGCGGGACCATACTGGTGCCGCCCCGGGACAACCCGGCGGGCCGGTTCGCCGCCCTGCGCGACCCCCAGGGGGCCCTCTTCTCCGTCATCGACCTCGGCCCGGACGGGGACTGACCGCCCGGCTCAGCGGCGGCGCACGGGGACGACGAGGGGTCCGTGGGTGCCGGGGACGACCCGGACGCTGGCCCGGTAGTGGGTGGCGAGCAGGTGCTCGGTCAGCACCTCCTGCGGGCTCCCGACAGCCACCACCCGGCCGTCGGCGAGCAGCACCATCCGGTCGGCGTACTCGCCGGCCAGGGACAGGTCGTGCATGGTGGCGAGCACGGTGAGGCCGTGCTCCCGGCGCAACTGGTCGACCAGCTCCAGCACCTCCTGCTGGTGGCCGATGTCCAGCGCGCTGGTCGGCTCGTCGAGCAGCAGCAGCGTCGCGCCTTGAGCCAGCGCCCGGGCGAGGAACACCCGCTGGCGTTCGCCGCCCGAGAGGGTGGCCAGCTCCCGGCGGTGGAAGCCGGTGAGGTCCAACCGGTCGAGCACGTCGTGCACGGCGGCCACGTCCGCGGCGGACTCCCGGCCCAGCGGCGGGATGTAGGGGGTGCGGCCGAGCAGCACGTAGTCGAGCACCGACATGCCGGGCGGCACCACCGGGGACTGGGCCACCGTGGCCACCACCCGGGCCCGGTCGCGGCGGCGCAGCTCGGCGCTCGGCGTACCGAACAGGGAGATCGCCCCCGGCGCGGGCAGCAAGCCGCCGACGGCGCGCAGCAGGGTCGACTTGCCGGCGCCGTTCGGACCGATCACGGTGACCCACTCGCCGGCGGCGACGGTGAGGTCGACGCCGGTGAGGATCGGTGCGCGGTCCAGGCTGACGTGCAGCCCCCGCACCTCGACCGCCGGCGCGCCGGCCGGGCCGGCGGCGGGTTCGGGGGTCACGTGAGCACCCGCCGGGCGGTACGCAGCACGAGCACGAAGAACGGGCCGCCGAGCAGGGCGGTGACCACCCCGATCGGAATCTCGGCCGGCGCGGCGGCGGTGCGGGCCACCACGTCGGTCAGCGCCAGGAAGGCCGCGCCGAAGAGCATCGACAGCGGCAGGATCACCCGATAGCTCGCCCCGGCGAGCAGCCGGACGGTGTGCGGCACGATGATGCCGACGAAGCCGATCAGGCCGGTCGCGGAGACCGCCGCGGCGGTGCCCAGCGAGGCGGCCGCGATCAGCAGGTAGCGGGAGCGCTGCGGGTGCAGCCCGAGGCTCTTCGCCTCGTCGTCGCCGACCGCGAGGACGTCCAGCTCGCGGCGGTGCAGCAGCACCACCACGGTGGTCAGCGCGGCGTACGGCAGCACCAGCAGCACGTCGTGCCAGCCGGCGGTGGCCAGCCGGCCGAGCAGCCAGGAGTAGACCGGCTGGATGCTGTCGGAGTGCCGTTGCAGCAGGTACGTCTGGCCGGCGGAGAGGAAAGCGGAGACCGCCACCCCGGCCAGGATCAGCATCGCCGGTGACCGGCTCCGCCCGCCGGCGCCACCGAGCAGGTAGGTCATCGTCACGGCGAGCAGCGAGCCGGCGAACGCGGCCAACGGGATGGTCATCGGCAGCCCGGTGATCGCGCCCTGCCGGCCGACGCCGCCGAGGGCGATCACCGCGGTGACCGCGAGCCCGGCGCCGGCGGCCACGCCGAGCAGGTACGGGTCGGCCAACGGGTTGCGGAACACGCCCTGGTAGCAGCCGCCGGCCAGGGCGAGCAGGCCGCCGACGAGCAGGCCCAGCACCACCCGGGGAAGCCGCAGCTCGGTGACGATGGCGATCTCCCGCTCCGTCAGCCCGCTCTCCAGGTGCACCCCGGGTATCAGGTTGAGCAGCTCGGCGGCGACGCTGCCCGGCGGCAGGCTGATCGGGCCGAGCGACACCCCGGCGATCAGCGCGAGGAGCACCGCGAAAACGCCGGCGACGAGCCAGCGCCTGCGCAGCCCGGCGGGCCGCGACGCGGGTGGCGTCGCGGCCGGCCGGGTGGGTGGCGCCGGGGCGGCCACCAGCGACGTCCCGGTCACCGAGCCTTCTTCCGTTGCTCGCGAAGCCGGCTCACTCCTCGCGCTCACCGACGGACGACGGTCACGCGGGCACCTTGGCGACCGCGTCGATGATCACCCGGAGCAGGTCCACGACCCGCGGACCCCAGCGCGAGGCGATGTCGTCGTCCAGCGCGACCACCTGGTTGTTCTTCACCGCGTTCAACCCGGCCCAGCCGCTGCGCGCCTTGACCGAGTCGGCGTTCTGCTGGCAGCACTTGGAGTCGGCCAGGAAGACGAAGTCCGGGTTGGCCTTGACGATGAACTCCTGGGACAGCTGGGGGTAGCCACCGCTCTTGCCGTCCGCGTCGGCCGGGTCCGCGATGTTGGTCAGACCGACCTGGCTGTAGAGCGAGCCCATGAAGGTCTTGCTGGTCACGCTGTACAGCTCCGGGCCCAGCTCGTGGTAGTAGGTGAGCTTCTCGGCGCGCTGCGGCAGGTCCTTGACCAGCTTGGCGATGTCGTCCTTCATCCGGCTGGTGACGTCGGTCGCCTGGTCGGCGTGCCCGGTCAGCGTGCCCAACTCGGTGAGCTGCCGGTACGAGTCGTCCAGGGTGATCGCCGCGGGCGTGAGGTAGACCGGAATCTTCAGCTTGCCGAGCTGGTCGACGATCTTGTTGGTGTCGTTGGCGAGCACCACCAGGTCGGGGCTCTTCGCGGCGATCGCCTCGGCGTTCGGCTGGAAGCCGGACAGGTCGCTCTTGGGCGCGTCGGCCGGGTAGTTGGACTGGTCGTCGACCGCGCTCACCTGCGGGCCCGCACCGATGGCGAAGAGCATCTCGGTGGCGGTGGGCGAGAGCGAGACGATCTTCTCGGGGCGCTTGTCGAGGGTCAGGGAGCCGACCGTCACCGGGTAGGTGACCGTCGCGGAGCTGCCGCCGGCGGCCGGCTCGTCGGCGGTCTTCTCCGCGCACGCGCCGAGGGCGAGTGCGGCGACCGCGAGGGTCGCGGCGAAGAGCCGGGGGGTACGTCTGGACATGGGGCCTCCTGTCGGTCGAGGAGTGTGGTGCTTCGCCGACAGGGACTTTCGTACGCCCGCCCACGAGGCGCCCTTCCTCGAGAGCGCGTGTCGCGACCCATCCGCAGGCGACCTGGCTCGTCCCCGCCGTCAGGGCGGGGCATCACAGTTGCGGGACAGCGCCGGGCTCGCACCGGCTTCGCTGCGGAGTGGTCGCTAAGACGGTAGCGCACCGCCGGGACGTGCCGGATCGATCAAGCACGGATCGCCGCAGGTCGATCACCTCGGCCCCGAAAGGTGGGGCGAGATGACCGACCGACGGCGATTTGTCGCGCATCGCGGGGGTCGGGGG
>NZ_RCVI01000088.1:0-3838 GCF_003667455.1 Micromonospora sp. CV4
CCCCGGAGCAGCTGCCGGCCCTGGCCCGCGCCGGTGTGGTCGACGCGGGCGGCCGGGGCCTCTGCGTGCTGCTCGACGCCCTGGTCGAGGTGCTCACCGGGGAGGTCGCCGTGCGCGCCGCGCCGGCGCCGCGCGCCGCCCGGCCGGCCGCCACGGTCGCCCGGGAGACCGGCTCCGAGGAGTACGCCTACGAGGTGCAGTTCCTGCTCGACGCCCCGGCCGAGGCGGTGGCCGGGATGCGCCGGGTGCTGGACGCGCTGGGGGATTCGCTGGTCGTGGTCGGCGACGGGCGCGAGTCGGAGGGCACCTGGAACGTGCACGTCCACGTCAACGACGTGGGCGCGGCGATCGAGGCGGGGGTCGCCGCCGGCCGCCCGTACCGGATCTCGGTGACCCGTTTCGCGGACCAACCGGAGCCGTCCCCCGGCCCGGCGGCGGACGGCCGGGCCGCCGTGGTGGTGGCCACCGGCGTCGGGATCGCCGGGCTCTTCGCCGCCGAGGGCGCCACCGTGGTGCCGGGCAATCCGTCCATCGGGGAGCTGCTGGACGCGGTGCGCAGCACCGGCGCGGCGCGGGTGGTGGTGCTGCCCAACGACCCGGACACCGAGGCGGTGGCGAGCGCGGCGGCCCGCGAGGCACACCGCTACGGCATCAAGGTGAGTGTGGTGCCGACCCGCTCGCCGGTGCAGGCGCTGGCCGCCCTCGCGGTCCGCGACGGCGCCCGCCGCTTCGAGGACGACGTGATCGCGATGGCCGAGGCGGCGGGCGCCTGCCGCTACGCCGAGGTCTGCCATGCCAGCCGGGAGGCGCTGACCGTCGCCGGCCCGTGCCGCCCCGGTGACGTGCTGGCGCTGGTCGAGGGGGAGGTGCACCTGATCGGCGCCGACCTGACCGACACCTGCGCGGCGGTGGTCGACCGGATGCTCGGTGGCGGTGGGGAGCTGGTCACGCTGCTGGCCGGCGTGGACGCGCCGGCCGGGCTCACCGATGCCGTCCGCGCGCACGTCGCGCGACGCTGGCCGTTCGTCGAGGTGCAGGCGTACCCGGGCGGTCAGCCGTTTTATCCGCTCCTGGTGGGGGTCGAATGAGCGAACCGGCCACGGTGGACACTCCGCTGAAGAAGCTGGTCGGGGACAAGACGGCCAAGGCGTTGGGCGCCCACCTCGACCTGCACACCGCGGGTGATCTCGTCTACCACTTCCCGCGCCGCTACGACGAGCGTGGCGAGCACACCGACATCCGCTCGCTGGACGTCGGCGAGCAGGTCACCGTGCTGGCCCAGGTGCAGCGCACCGCGGTGCGCCCGATGCGCCAACGCCGGGGCAACCTGCTGGAGGTGACCGTCGGTGACGGCTCCGGCGGGTTGCTGACGCTGACCTTCTTCGGCAACCAGGCGTGGCGCGAGCGGGAGCTGCGTCCGGGCCGGTGGGGGTTGTTCGCCGGCAAGGTCACCGAGTTCCGGGGCAAGCGTCAGCTCAACGGCCCGGAGTACGTCCTGCTCGGTGAGGGCGGCGACGGCGAGGCGGCGGTCAGCGACGAGATCGAGGAGTTCGCCGGCGCGCTGATCCCCGTCTACCCGGCCGCGGCGGCGGTGCCGACCTGGGTGATCGCCCGCTGCGTGCGGGTGGTGCTGGACACCTTCACCCCGCCGGAGGATCCGGTGCCGGCCACGGTGCGGGCCAGCCGCAACCTGGTCGGGCTGGGCGCCGCGCTGCGGGAGATCCACCGGCCGAGCAGCAAGGAGGACCTCTACCGGGCGCGGCACCGGCTCAAGTGGGACGAGGCGTTCGCCGTCCAGCTGACCCTGGTGCAGCGCAAGCACCGGGCCGCGGACTGGCCGGCCCGACCCCGTCCGGCGCGCCCCGGTGGGTTGCTGGACGCCTTCGACGCCCGGCTGCCGTACGAGCTGACCGCCGGCCAGCGCGACGTCGGCGTGGAGATCGCCGCCGACCTGGCCGCCCCGCACCCGATGCACCGGTTGTTGCAGGGCGAGGTGGGCTCGGGCAAGACGGTGGTGGCGTTGCGGGCGATGCTCCAGGTGGTGGACGCGGGCGGCCAGGCGGCGCTGCTGGCGCCCACCGAGGTGCTGGCCGCACAGCACCACCGCGGCATGCTCGACCTCCTCGGGCCGCTCGGGCGGGCCGGCGAGCTGGATTCCGCCGAGCACGCCACCCGGGTGAAGCTGGTTACCGGCTCGCTGGGCGCGGCCGCTCGTCGACGCGCGCTCGGCGAGGTGGCCAGCGGCGCCGCCGGCCTCGTGCTCGGCACCCACGCGCTGCTCTACGAGGGCGTGGACTTCGCCGACCTCGGTCTGGTGGTGGTCGACGAGCAGCACCGCTTCGGGGTGGAGCAGCGCGACGCGCTGCGGGCCAAGGCCGAGCAGCCGCCGCACGTGCTGGTGATGACCGCCACCCCGATCCCGCGCACGGTGGCGATGACGGTCTACGGCGACCTGGAGGTCTCCACCCTCTCCCAGTTGCCCCGGGGGCGTTCGCCGATCGCCTCGCACGTGGTGCCGGCCGCCGAGAAACCGGCCTTTCTGGACCGTGCCTGGCGCCGGCTGCGTGAGGAGGTGGCCGCCGGCCACCAGGCGTACGTGGTCTGCCCGCGGATCGGTGACGGTCCGGGCTCGGAGGAGGAGCCGCCGCCGGTGGACGACAACGGCCGCCGGCCGCCGCTGGCCGTGACCGAGGTGGCCCCGCTGCTGGCCGAGGGGCCGTTGCACGGGCTGCGGATCGGCGTGTTGCACGGCCGGCTGCCGGCCGACGAGAAGGACGCGGTGATGCGCTCCTTCGCCGCCGGTGACCTGGACGTGCTGGTGGCCACCACCGTGGTCGAGGTCGGCGTGGACGTGCCCAACGCGACCGTGATGATCGTGTTGGACGCCGATCGCTTCGGTGTCTCCCAGCTGCACCAGCTGCGTGGCCGGGTCGGCCGGGGCGCCGCGGCAGGGCTCTGCCTGCTGGTCAGCGAGGCGGTCGAGGGATCGCCGGCCCGGGAACGGCTGGACGCCGTGGCCTCCACCGGCGACGGCTTCAAACTCGCCGAGCTGGATCTGGAGCAGCGCCGCGAGGGCGACGTGCTGGGCGCCACCCAGTCCGGGCGCCGCTCACATCTGCGGCTGCTCTCCCTGCTGCGCGACGCCGACCTGATCCGCGACGCGCGCGCCGAGGCGATCGCCCTGGTCGAAAAGGACCCGGAGCTGACCCGGCATCCGGCGCTGGCCGCGTCGGTCACCGCCCTGGTCGACGAGGACCGCGCGGAGTACCTGGAGAAGGGCTGACCGACCACCACGAGGCGCGTGGCACCGGGTGAAACGCCCGAGGGCGCGCCGACCGGGTGGTCGGCGCGCCCTCGGGTTCAGCGCGGTTCGGTTCAGACGGTGAACCGGAGCCGGCGACGGCGAGCCATCACGAAGAGGCCCGCACCGGCGGCCAGCAGGACGACGGCGCCGCCCGCGATCAGGGTGGTGTTCGTGCCGGTGAGCGGCAGGCCGCCACCCTCGCCCTCATCGCACTCGGCCGGCTGCTCCCAGGCGATCGGCTCGGTGTCCTCGAGGCCTTCGGCGGCCGGCGTGACGGTCAGACCCTCGGTCGCGTCGAAGGAGACGGAACCGGTCTTGCCGGGCTCGACGGTCAGCGTCTTCGCCTCGCCCTCGTTCGGGGTCAGCGTCATGACGACGGTCTCACCGTCGGCCGGGTTCTCGATCGTGAAGGTGAGGCTGTCGCAGGTCGACTCGACGGTGCCCACCGGCTCGGCCGGCGCCGGGGTGGCGGTCGGCGTCGGGCTCGGGCTCTCGGCCGGCGGCTGGCTCGGCGACGGAGACGCGGTGGTGGAT
>NZ_RCVI01000107.1:0-3794 GCF_003667455.1 Micromonospora sp. CV4
CGGAACAGCCCCGGGTCGGGGACATCAACGGTGACGGCCGCGACGACATCGTGACGTTCACCTGCAACGCCGACGCGGACGTCTACGCCGCCGTCTCCACCGGCACCTCGTTCGCCGGCACCACCGTCAAGTGGAACGACTTCTTCTGCCTGGCCGGCGAGTTCCCCTACCTCGGCGACGCCAACGGCGACGGCAGGGACGACATCATCGTGTTCACCAAGGGCGCCACGAACGATGTCCACGTCGGACTCTCCACCGGCACCGGCTTCCTCGGCGCCACCAAATGGCACGACTACTTCGGCCTCAACGGCGAGGCGACGCTGTGACCGGCGAACTGGAGGCCCCCATGCGACTGACCAGGCTCTCGTGGCGCGCCTGCGCCCTGCTCGTGGCGGCGGCGCTCGCCGGCCAGATGACGGTGACGCCGGCGGCCGCCTCCCCACCCGTCGCCGCCGGTCCACTCGCCGCGGCCTTCGACCGGGCCGCCGACGAGTTCGACGTACCACGGGACCTGCTGGTCGCGGTCGCCTACGGTGAGTCGCGCCTGAAGGACCACGGCGGCCTGCCCAGCCAGGCCAACGGATACGGCGTCATGCACCTCGTCAGCAACCCCACCCAGCACAGCCTCGAACGGGCGGCCACGCTCACCGGCGAACCTGTCGACCGGATGCGCTCGGTCACCTCGGTCAACGTCCGGGGCGGCGCCGCGGTGCTCCGCGACCTGGCCGACAGCGAAGGGCTGACGCCTGGTGCGCGGGACCGGCTCTCCGCCTGGTATCCGGTCGTGGCGCGGTACAGCGCCGCCGTCAACGACGCGACAGCCCGGCTCTACGCCGACCACGTCTACGACCTCCTGCGAGGCGGCATCGTGGCCGGCACGGTACGGGTCGTGCCATCACCGGTCCGCCCCGAACTCGGCCGTTACGCGCGGGTCGCCCCCGCGGGCGCCGCCGGTCCGCACCTCGCCGCCGCGGCGGTGCCGGAGTACGGGCCGGCCCGCTGGGTCCCCGCCTACGGCGGCAACTACCAGGCGGGCCGATCGTCGCGGATCACCACCGTGGTGGTGCACGTGACCCAGGGGTCGTACGCGGGCACGGTGAGCTGGTTCCAGAACCCGTCGGCCGGGGTCAGCGCGCACTACGTCGTGAAGTCGAGCAACGGTGAGATCACCCAGATGGTGCGCGAGGGCGACACGGCCTACCACGCGCGTTCGGCCAATCCGTACTCCGTCGGTATCGAGCACGAGGGGTTCGTGGACAACCCGGCCTGGTTCACCGATGCCATGTACCGGTCGTCAGCCGCGCTGACCCGCTACCTCTGCGACAGGTACGGGCTGCCGAAGAACCGGACAGCGATCAAGGGGCACCACGAGATGCCCGGCAACGACCACACCGATCCCGGCCCGAACTGGAACTGGAACTACTACATCTCGCTGGTCAACGCCGGTGGTTCGGGCGGTCGGTACCTGGCGGGATCACCGACGGACTTCACCGGTGACGGTCGGGACGACGTGGTCGCCTTCACGCAGGGCAGCTTGAACGACGTCTACGTGGCCGCCTCCACCGGCAGCGCCTTCGCCGGCACCTCCGTGAAGTGGAACGACTTCTTCGGTCTCACCGGCGAAACCCTGCTCACCGGAGACGTCAACGGCGACGGCAGGGACGACATCATCGCGTTCACCCACGGCACCCTCGCCGACGTGTACGTGGCCCTGTCCACCGGCACGAGCTTCGGCGGTGGAGTGAAGTGGCACGACTGGTTCGCGCCGGGGGCCGAGGTCGCCGCCGTCGGTGACGTCAACGGCGACGGCCGGGACGACATCATCACCTTCACCCACGACACCAACGCCGACGTGTACGTGGCGCTGTCCACCGGCGCCGGCTTCGGGCCCGGCGTCAAGTGGCACGAGTACTTCTCGATCCCCGGTGAGTTCCCGGCCCTCGGCGACGTCAACGGCGACGGCAGGGACGACATCATCACCTTCACCCAGGGACCGGCCACGGCGTCGGACGTGATCGTCGCCCTGTCGTCGGGTGGTTCGTTCGGCGCCGCGCAGACGTGGCACGACCTGTTCGCCGTCGGAGCGGAACAGCCCCGGGTCGGGGACATCAACGGTGACGGCCGCGACGACATCGTGACGTTCACCTGCAACGCCGACGCGGACGTCTACGCCGCCGTCTCCACCGGCACCTCGTTCGCCGGCACCACCGTCAAGTGGAACGACTTCTTCTGCCTGGCCGGCGAGTTCCCCTACCTCGGCGACGCCAACGGCGACGGCAGGGACGACATCATCGTGTTCACCAAGGGCGCCACCAACGACGTCCACGTCGGACTCTCCACCGGCACCGGCTTCCTCGGCGCCACCAAATGGCACGACTACTTCGGCCTCAACGGCGAAACGACCCTCTGAGCACTCGACAGGAGCACGCCATGTTCCGGCATTCGCGTACCCCCGCGCGTCGCGCCCTGGTCGCGCTTCTCACCCTGGCCGCGGCGGTCCTGGCCGCCGTGGTGGCGCCGCCCTCACCCGCGTTCGCGGCACCGAACTTCAAGGCGCCGTTCCCCTGCGGGCAACGGTGGACGTACGACCACCACAGCGCCGAGGTCCGACAGGCGCTGGACTTCGTCCGAGCCGACGGCGGCACCACCGGAGGCACACCGCAGGTCGCCTCCGCCGCCGGTGTGGCGCGGCACTACTCGCAACCCAGCGGGGCTGGCAACTACATCGTCATCGATCACGGAGGCGGGTGGACCACCTACCACTTCCACCTCAGCGCCTACTCGGTGCCCAACGGCGCGTACGTGCAGCAGGGCCAGCAGATCGGCATCACGGGCAGCACGGGAAACTCCTCCGGGCCGCACGTCCACTACGAGCAGCTCTACAACGGCGTCGGGCAGACGATCGCCATCAACGGCGTCTCGCTCGCCCCGTACCCCGCCCAGTACAACCAGAAGTACCTGGTCAGTGACAACTGCGGCGGGTCGTCCGGCGGCCGGTACCTGGCCGGCTCGCCGACGGACTTCACCGGCGACGGCCGCGACGACATCGTCGCGTTCACCCGTGGATCGCTCAACGACGTGTACGTGTCGCCGTCCACCGGATCCTCGTTCGCCGGAACGTCGGTGAAGTGGAACGACTTCTTCGGACTGAACGACGAGACGCTGCTGTCCGGGGACTTCAACGGCGACGGGCGCGACGACATCGTGGCGTTCACCCACGGTTCGCTGGCCGACGTGTACGTGGCACTGTCGAACGGGTCGTCGTTCGCGGGCGCCACGAAGTGGCATGACTGGTTCGCGCCGAACGCCGAGGTCGCCGCGGTGGGGGACGTCAACGGCGACGGCCGCGACGACATCGTCGCCTTCACCCACGACGGCGCCGGGGACGTGTACGTCGCACTGTCCGCCGGGTCGTCGTTCACCGGCACGGCGCTCAAGTGGCACGAGTACTTCTCGATCGCCGGTGAGTACCCGGCCCTCGGCGACGTCAACGGCGACGGCCGGGACGACATCATCACCTTCACGCAGGGGCCGGCCACGGCATCGGACGTGATCGTCGCCCTGTCGACCGGTGGTTCGTTCGGCGCCCCGCAGACGTGGCACGACCTGTTCGCCGTCGGAACGGAACAGCCCCGGGTCGGGGACATCAACGGTGACGGCCGCGACGACATCGTGACGTTCACCTGCAACGCCGACGCGGACGTCTACGCCGCCGTCTCCACCGGCACCTCGTTCGCCGGCACCACCGTCAAGTGGAACGACTTCTTCTGCCTGGCCGGCGAGTTCCCCTACCT
>NZ_RCVI01000355.1:0-3720 GCF_003667455.1 Micromonospora sp. CV4
CCACCGCCCCCGCCGCCCGGGATCACCCCGATCGCGCCGGCGCAGCGCGGCGCGGTGCCGCCGGCCGAGGCGGGCGAGCCGTTCCGGCCGACGCTGACCACCGCGGCGATCAACAACGCGCGGGCCGAGCGGCAGCGCACGGTCATCCCGCCCCGCCCGAAGACCAACGGTGAGCCGCGGCCGAGCCACCTGCAACGACCGGTCGACGAGCCGCCCACCGGCGGGTTCAGCGCCACCGACCTCAGCATCCCGGTGCCCACTCCCCGACCGGGCCAGGAGTCGGCGCCGCCGGGGTCCCGGGCCAACTGGCCGCTGGTCAACAACCCGGAGGACCCGGCCGACAGTTCGCCGAACAACCCGGCCGCCTACCCGTACGGCGGCGGCCGTGGCATCGACGCCCCGACCGACCCGGGCCGGGCCGACGGCCGCGTCACCCCACCCTGGCTGGCGGACGACCTGCCGCAGGAGCCACCCATGCTGCGACTGGTGGAGCCACCGCCGCTGGCCGACCGGGCGCTGCGCGAGGGAAGCCTCAACCCACCCACCGACCCGCGCCTCGAGACGCCACCGCTGCGGCTGGTCGATCGGGAGCAGGCCGCCCGCAACGGCCGCCCCGCGCCCCGCATGGAGCGCCCCGTCGAGCACCGGCCGGCACCCCCGGTCGAGCACCGGCCGCCGCCGGTGGCGGACGAGGGCGACGGGGACCTGCTGATCTTCGCGCAGGCCAAGTCCGCCTGGTTCGTCGGGCAGACCGAGGAGTCCGACCTGGACTGGTCGACCACGGCCGACACCGGATGGCAGGCGGCCGAGCAGGCGGCCCGTCCCGCGGTGGGCGCCGAGACGACGGCCGGCCTGCCGAAGCGCGTGCCGCAGGCCAACCTGGTCCCGGGCTCCCCGTTGCGCGAAGAGCGTCCACTGCGGATAGTGCGTGACGCGGCGAGCCTCGCGGAGAACACCACCGGCTACTTCCGTGGCTGGCGTCGGGGACAGGAGATCGGCGGGTTCGCGGTGGGCGGCCGACCGGGTCGCGAGGCCGCCGGCGGCTGGGACTTCAGCCGCGACCACGGCGACCGCGACGACGACCGGGAATACGAGTACCGCTCCGCCGGCTACCAGTCCTGACCTCCGGCCGACCGGCCTTCCACCCCGGGTGCACGCCCCTGATCGGCGGCACCCGGGCCGGGGCTGCGATGGCGGTCGTGCCGATGGCGTGGCCCACCGGCTGGCCCGCCTGATCCCCGCGGAGCGGCTGCGTCGGGTGATGCTGCTACCCGGGCAGGGGCAGCACGGCACGACCGGCGTACGGCCGTCTGAGGCGCGTTGGAGCGCCCCCGAGGTCGAGCCGACGCCCAGCCCCAACCGTCGAACGTCCACGCCGGGCTCCGCGTGGGCGACCCCGGACAGCACTCAGCGCCCGGTGGCGGCCGGAGCCACCACCGGGCGCGAATCGTCCGGTCAGGCCGGAGCGACGGCGCGCGTACGCCGCATGGTGAGCACGTACTCGACCAGCGAGATCAGCACGTGCTTCGTCGACTCCCGGTTGCGGGCGTCGCAGGCCACCACCGGCACGTCGCTCGAGATCGCCAGCGCGTCCCGAACGTCCTGCGGATCGTGGTACTGCATCCCGTCGAAGCAGTTGATGGCCACCAGGTACGGCAGCCGCCGGTGCTCGAAGAAGTCGATCGCCGCGAAGCAGTCCGCCAGCCGGCGGGTATCCACCAGCACGACCGCACCGATGGCACCCCGGACCAGTTCGTCCCACATGAACCAGAATCGGGTCTGACCCGGCGTACCGAACAGGTACAGAATCAGGTCACGGTCGATCGAGATCCGGCCGAAGTCCATGGCCACCGTGGTCGTCGTCTTGCCCGGCACCTGCCGGGTGTCGTCGACGCCCACGCCAGCGGAGGTCATGATGGCCTCGGTGGTCAGCGGCGTGATCTCCGAGACCGAGCCGACCAGCGTCGTCTTACCGACGCCGAATCCACCGGCGATAACGATCTTCGCCGACGTCACGCGCCCACTCGGGTTCGGCGGGCGGTGCGACATGTCAGAGCCTGCGAAGTCCACTCAGCACCCTCTCCAGCAGTTCAGTGCCCACCGCGTCGTCGGAGTCGTCCAAAATGGTCGGCTCGTGGACTGCGACCAGGCCGTCCGTCGCCATGTCGGCGATGAGCACCCGGGCCACACCGAGCGGGAGCTGCATCCGCGCCGCGATCTCGGCGAGCGATTGCACGCGTCCGTCACACAGCGCGGCGATGTACTGGTGTTCGCGGCCACCGTTGCCATTGGCAGCGGCCCGACCGCGCACCGTCGTCTCGACGAGCGCCTCCAGCGCGATGTCGAGCCGGGGACGGGTACGACCGCGGGTCACGGCGTATGGACGGACCAACGCTCCGGTCGGTTCGTCACGATCGGCCATGTCGCCGCTCACCTCCTTCGTACCCGGCACCGGCTCCCACCGGTGAAACCCGTCGTTGTCGTTGTTTCAGTAGCGCCGACCTCACGATCGGCGAGGCGTCAGCCCAGCATGCCCGCGGCCGCACGCGGCTGCGGGGTCAGCGCGTCGCCCACCCGGTCGACCAGCAACGCCATCTCGTAGCCGACCTGCCCGACGTCCGAGCTGCGGGCGGCCAACACGGCGAAGGACGAGCCGTCCGAGATGGACATCAGGAACAGGAAGCCATTGTCCATCTCCACGACGGTCTGCAGTACCGCGCCTCCCTCGAAGCAGCGGGCCGCTCCCTGGGTGAGGCTGACCAGACCGGACGCGATCGCGGCGAGCTGGTCGGCCCGGTCCCGCGGGAGATCCCGTGACGACGCGAGAAGCAGGCCATCCGCCGAGACGGCGACCGCATGCGCGACACCGGGCACCCGGTCGGCGAAGTTGGCCAGCAGCCAACCAAGATCCTGCGTAGTTGTCATCCTTCTTGCTCCTTCTGCCCGCTCCCGGCCGCTGGGCCTGAGCCAGACTGCGAGGATTGCTGCCCTCCCGGAGTCGCCTCCGGGCTGGTCGGGTTGTCCGAGGTGCTACGCCCTCGCTGCACGCCCCGGTGGTAGGCGGAGAGCAGGCCACGGACCGCCTCCGGGGAACGCCGCTGGACCGAGGTGGTGGGCTTCTCCACCGCGCCGGGGACCAGCTGCGCCATCGGCTTGCGCTTCGGCAGACCGGTCGTGGTCGTCTCGCTCACCGGGACCGCGCTGGCCGCTGCCGAGGCGGCACGCCAACCGTCGTCGGCGGCGGTCTGCCAGCCGTTGGTCTGCTGCTGTTGGGGCCGGCGGGTCGGCAGGCTCTCGGCGAGGCTGGGGCGGGTGCCCCCGTTCGCTGTCGACCCGTTGTCCCGCGGCGCTCCTCCGGCCGTCGGAGTGTCTGCCATCGGTGTGTTACCTGTCGTCCCGGGTGGTGTCTTGTGGACTGCCGGACCGCTGGCCTCGACCGTCGCGAACTGCTGGGTCGCGGTGCCACCATTCGCCGCCGGCTGGGCGGCCGGTGCGGCCGCCTTGGCCGCCGCCTCCTCCGGACCCGGCCGGCGGGTACGGAACCAGGCCGACTCGAGCTCCCGGAAGATCGGCAGCTCCATGGTCTCGTCCGCGTACCGCTGCCGGTTCTGGGCCTGCGGCTGCTGCGGCGCCGGCCGGCTCTGCGCCGGTGCCGCCGCGTTCGGTGCCGCCGGCTGGGCCGGGGCGGCCGGCTGCTCGGCGGGGCGCTGCACCCGTGGC
>NZ_RCVI01000087.1:0-3607 GCF_003667455.1 Micromonospora sp. CV4
GCGAAGTGCGTGTGCGAACGGGATCCGCCGCCGGCGGCCCGGGTCGGACTTCGGGGCGCCGGCAGCACCGTCCACCGTGGTCGCCGCCTGGCCTGCCTCGGCGGCGTCGACCGGTGGCGCCGATTCCGCATCGCCGGCCGGGGACTCGGAATCCGGCCCGGCCGACGTGGTCGCGGGGGCCGATCCGGTGGCCGGGTTCGGCGCGGTCGGGGTCGCAGGTACCGTCGGTGGGTTGGGCGCACCGGTGGGCCCGCCGGTCAGCCAGGGCCGGCGGGGGCGGGGCACGACCCGTGGGGGCGGATCCGGCGCCGCCCCCGATCCGTCCAGCGGCCCGTCCAGCGGCGCGGCCGGTCGCAACGGTTGCACACGCGTTTTGTCCTCGCCGTCCACCACTCGTCGAGTATCACCCATGTCCCGTTGGACGTCAGGTCCACGTACCCTGGTTGCCATGCCCAGGTACGAGTTCCGCTGCCGCGCCTGCGGCGACACGTTCGAGGTCAACCGTCCAATGGCGGCGGCCGGCGCGCCGGCCACCTGCCCCCAGGGACACGCCGACACGGTCAAACTTCTCTCCGCGGTCGCGGTCACCGGGCGGGGCGCGGGTGGCGGGGCCGCGGCCGCGACCGGGGGCGGCTGCTGCGGCGGCGCCTGCGGCTGCTGATCCGGCCAATTCGCAGCCGCTTGGTGGGCCGCCCTTGCCGGGAACGGGTCCGAGTGGCACCTTGAGGCGGCACGTGCCCGGCCGTTCTCACGATGCGTGACCGCTCGGACTCAGGCAGCATGAACCCGACGTCACGGGCGGAGGTTCCACGCATGTCGCCACGGATCCAGCTCCCGAGCGGTTGGGTGACCTTCGTGTTCACCGACATCGAGGGCTCGACCCGGCTGGCCCAGCTGCTCGGCCCGGACTACCGCCCGGTGCTCGCCGAGCACCGACGGCTGCTACGCCGGACGCTGGCCAGCACCGGCGGCGCGGAGCTGCTGACCGAGGGCGACTCGTTCTTCCTGGCCTTCGACGACGCCGCGGCGGCGTTGACCGCCTGCCTGACCGCCCAGCGAGCGCTGGCGAACCATGACTGGCCGACCGCCGAAGCGACGCCTCGGGTGCGGATGGGCCTGCACACCGGCTACGCCGAGCCGCGCGACGGGGAGTACGCCAGCCCCGAGGTGCACCGGGCGGCCCGGGTGGCCGCCGCCGCGCACGGCGGGCAGGTGCTCTGTTCGGCGTCCACCGCCCGTCGGGCGGAGCCGCTGCCGCCGGGTGCCACCCTGCTCGACCTGGGCCTGCACCGGCTGCGCGGCTTCGACGACCGGGAACGACTGTTCCAGCTGGTCGCGCCCGGGCTGGAGCGGCAGTTCCCCCGGCCCCGCACCGCCGACGCGGTGGCGCACAACCTGCCGACCCAGGTGACCTCGTTCGTCGGCCGGCAGGCCGAGCGGGCCGAGCTGGGCCGGCTGGTGGAGGAGCACCGGCTGGTCACCGTGCTGGGCGCGGGTGGGGCGGGCAAGACCCGGCTCGCCGTGGAGCTGGCGAGCGGGGTGGTCGAGGCGTACCCGGACGGGGTCTGGTTCGTCGACATCGCCGCGGTGACCGACCCGGGGTTGGTGGCGTTCGCCATCGCCGCGGTGCTCGGGCTGCGACCCGAGCCGGGCCGGCCGATGGTGGACACGCTGGTCGAGTACGCCGCCGGCCGCCGGATGCTGGTCGTGTTGGACACCTGCGACACCCAGCCGGCCGCCTGCGCGGAAGTCATCTCGCGCCTGCTCTCCGGCGGTGGCGGTGCGCGGGTGCTGGCCACCAGCCGCGAGTCGTTCAGCCTGCCCGGTGAGGTGGTGTGGCGGATCCCGCCGCTCTCGGTCGACCCGAGCGCGGACGGCGTGGAGAGCGACGCGGTGGCGCTGTTGCTGGACCGTACGGCGGCGGCGCGCGGCGGGCGGCAACCGGACCCGGCCGAGTCGGCCGACCTGCGTCGCGTGGTGCAGCGGCTGGACGGTCTGCCGCTCGCCATCGAGCTGGCCGCCGCCCGGCTGCGGGTGCTCTCGGTCGGTCAGCTCGCCGAGCGGCTGGACGACGTGCTCGGCACGCTGGACGCCGGCCGGGAGGACCCGGAGCCGCCGCCGGTGGAGCGGGGCTGGTCGGGGAACCAGCAGGACACCGTGGACCTGGTGGCCGCGGCGGCCGGCGCGTCGCCGCCCACTCCGGCGAGCAGGGCGGTGCAGCGTTCGGCGACCGAGCGGCACCTGACGATGCAGGCGACCGTCACCTGGTCGTACCGCACGCTGGGGCCGCGGGCCGCCCGGCTGCTGCGCTGGCTGGCGGTCTTCGCGGGGCCGGTGGACCTGGCGACGGTGGAGTGGCTGCTGGGCGACGATCCGTTGGATCCGCTCTCGGTGCTGGTGGACAAGTCGATGGTGCTGGCCGAGCCGCGGGCCGCCGGCAGCACGTACCGGATGCTCGACCCGATCCGGGCGTACGCCGCGCGGCGGCTGGCCGAGGCGGGCGAGGAGCAGGCTGCCCGGGACCGGCACGTGGCCTGGTCGGCGCATGCGCTGGAGCGGGCTCACCTGGGCCCGGACGGCCGACCGGTGACGCTGTCGCTCTACGCCCTCGACCCGCTGGCCGGGGAGCTTCGGTCCGCGCTGCGCTGGTGCGCCACCGGCGGCAGCGCCCGCGCCGGCCTCCGCCTGGCCGGCGGCCTGGACCAGTGGTGGCGTGAGCGTGGGCTGGCCCGGGAGGGGCGGCTCTGGTTGTTCCGGCTGTACGGGCGGATCGCCGAGACCGGGGAGCAGATCCCGGAGGCCGAGCTGGCGGCGGCGTACCACATGCACTCGCTGCACGCCGGTGCGGACGGCGAGTTCGCCGAGGAGCTGCGCTTCTCCCAGCGGGCGGAGGCGGCCGCCCGGCAGGCCGGTGACGCCGGTCTGCTGGCCCGGGTGCTCGCCGGGCGGGCCGCGCCGCTGGTCGACATGGGCCAGTTCGTCGAGGCCGAACGGGTGTGCCGGGAGGTCATCGACTGGGCGCACGGGCAGGACGTGGTCGGCGAGGCGCTGTTCGCGGTGTTCAGCCTGGCTGAGCTGCTGTGGCGCAGGGGCGCGCTGGAGGAGGCGGCGGACCTGCTGGGTGCGGTCCGTCCGGTGGAGGCGGCCCGGCCGGTGGAGCGGGGCCGGCGTTCGGTGGACATGCTGCTCGGCATGGTCGCGCTGGCCCGGGGCGACGTGATCGCTGCGCATGAGCACCTGCTGGTGGCGCTGCGCTCCCGGATGGGCCACGGCTACCACGGCCGGGCGTGCGACACGCTGAACGCGATCGCGGTGCGCTGCGCGATCGGTGGGGACCGGTTGACGGCGGCTCGGTTGTTCGGGGCGGCGCAGGCCACCCGGGCCAGCATGCGATCCACGCCGGGCATCTACGGCGGCTACTGGGACGACCAGCAGGCGGAGCTGCGCGGGGTGCTGGGTGACGCGGCCTTCGACGACGCGTACGGCGAGGGCGCCGAGTTGGGGTTGGACGAGGCGGCGGCGCTGGCGCTCGACGTGGAGCACCCCGACCTGGCAGCGGATTCAACCCGCTTCAGCACAGGCCTGTCCCAGCCCACCCCCCGCCGCC
>NZ_RCVI01000086.1:0-3517 GCF_003667455.1 Micromonospora sp. CV4
GATCAACTGCGCAACCGTGTACATGCGACGCTGGATGCCCCGGTCTCGGCGAGGCAAACGCGTTTCGCCTGGTTGCGCGCCGGGTAGGCGGATCGGATGACTAGCACCGGCGCGGAGAGCGCGGACGCCGTCGTCGTCGGGGCCGGCCACAACGGCCTGGTAGCGGCCAACCTGCTGGCGGACGCGGGGTGGGACGTCGTGGTGCTGGAGGCGACGGCCGTGCCCGGTGGCGCGGTCCGCTCCGCCGAGGTGACCGCGCCGGGCTACCTCAGCGACCTCTACAGCTCCTTCTACCCCCTCGGGTACGCCTCGCCCGTGCTGGCGGGGCTCGACCTGGCCCGGTACGGGCTGTCCTGGCGGCACTCGCCGGACGTGCTGGCGCATCTGCTGCCGGACGGCCGCGCCGCGGTGATCAACCGGGATCCGGACGTCACCGCCGCCTCGCTGGAACGGTTCGCCCCCGGCGACGGCAAGCGCTGGCTGAACGCCTACACCGACTGGCTCGAGGTGGCCGGGCCGATGCTGACGACGATCACCTCGCCGTTCCCGCCGGTGCGGGGCGGGCTGGCGCTGCTGCGACGGATGCGGATCGCCGGGGCGCTGCGGTTGGCCCGGCGGCTGGTGGTGCCGGTCCGCAAGCTCGGCGACGAACTCTTCGACGGCGAGGGCGGGCCGGCCCTGCTGGCCGGCTGCGCCCTGCACACCGACCTGTCCCCGGAGGAGGCCGGCTCCGGGGTGTACGGCTGGCTGCTGGCCATGCTCGGTCAGCAGGTCGGCTGGCCGGTGCCCGACGGCGGCGCGCAGCAGATCACCAACGCGCTGGTGGCCCGGCTGCACGAGCGCGGCGGCCGGATCATGTACGGCGCCCGGGTCGACCGGGTGCTCACTGCCCGGGGCCGGGCGATGGGGGTGCGCACCGAGGGCGGCACACTCTGGCGGGCCCGACGGGCCGTGCTCGCCGACGTGCCGGCGCCGGCGCTCTACCTCGACCTGGTCGGCGCGGCCGCCCTGCCGGCGCGGCTCGTGGAGGACCTGGCGCACTTCCGGTGGGACGGCTCGACGCTGAAGGTCGACTGGGCGCTCTCCGCGCCGGTGCCGTGGACGAACCGGGAGGTGGCCGGCGCCGGCACCGTGCACCTCGGCGCGGACCTGGACGGGCTCACCCGCTACTCCGGTGAGCTGGCCCGCGGCGAGCTGCCGCGCGACCCGTTCCTGCTGCTCGGGCAGATGTCGGTGGCCGACCCGAGCCACTCCCCGCCGGGCACCGAGTCGCTCTGGTCGTACACGCACCTGCCGTTCCGCCGGGACTGGCGGGCCGAGGATGTCGCCGGGCACGTCGAGCGGATGGAGGACGTGCTGGAGGCGGCCGCACCGGGTTTCCGGCAGCTCATCGTCGGGCGGCACGTGGCCGGTCCGGCCGACCTGGAGAAGGGCAACCCGAGCCTGGTCGGCGGGACGCTCGGCGGGGGCACCGCCGCCGCGTACCAGCAGCTGTTCCTGCGGCCGATCCCCGGCCTGGGCCGGGCGGACACCCCGGTGGACCGGCTCTTTCTGGCCAGCGCGTCGGCGCATCCCGGCGGCGGGGTGCACGGCGCGCCCGGCGCGAACGCGGCCCGTGCGGCCCTGGCGCGCGACCGTGCGCTCACCGGCCGCGCCTACGCCGCCGCCATCGCCACCGCGCACCGCGCCGTCTACCCCGACTGACCCGCCGCGCCCCGGCCGGCTTGCTGGCGGGCGCGGCGGGGGACGGTCAGCTGGTGATGTTGCGGTGCTTGCTGCGCAGGCGGAACGGCATCAACGCGCTCTCGATCTTGGTCGCGGTGGTCATCTTGGACTCGCCGTCGCGCCGCTCCTCGAAGCGGATCGGCACCTCCAGGATCGTGTGCCCGAGCTTGGTGGCCAGGTAGTGCATCTCCACCTGGAAGCTGTAGCCGTTGGACTGCACCCGCTCCAGGCCGATGTCCCGCAGCGCGTCGGCCCGCCAGATCTTGAAGCCGGCGGTCAGGTCCCGGATCCGCACCCGCAGCAGCGTGTGCACGTAGAGGTTCGCCCAACCGCTGAGCGCCCGGCGGTACAGCGGCCAGTTCTCGTCCAGCTCGCCACCGGGCACGTACCGGGAACCGATCACCACGCCGGCCTGGGTGGAGAGCAGCGCCCCCAGCATCCCCGGCAGCGCCTCCGGCGGGTGGGACAGGTCCGCGTCCATCTGCGCCACGTACTCGGCGCCGCCGTCGAGCGCCCGCCCCATCCCGTCCACGTACGCCCGGCCCAGGCCCTCCTTGCCGGCCCGGTGCACCACCTCGATCCGGTCCGGGTGCTCGATGGCCAACTTGTCGGCCACCTCGCCCGTGCCGTCGGGGGAGTTGTCGTCGGCGACGAGGATGCGCAGCCCCGGCAGCGGCAGTGCGAGCAGCCGCTCGACCAGCGCCGGGAGGTTGCCCGCCTCGTTGTAGGTGGGCACCACGACGGTCAGGCGCGCGTCCCGCCACGGCGACGGCAGCTGCACGGGCTCGATCATGTCGGACATCCTCGGTTTGCGGACAGGGCTATCTGAGAGGGTAGCTAGTTCCCCCGTCCAGGTTGAAAAGGCTCCCCTTCCGGGCGTTGCGGACCGGTGTCCCTTCGCCCCGTGCGGAGCCGTGCACCCGTGGTGCGTGCGCAGGTCAGCGCGGTCGCCGGGCCGCGGCGACGAGGGCCAGCGCCACGCCGGCGAGCGCGACACCGGACAGCGCCGGCTTGTGGGTGCCGACCCAGAGCGCCGCCGAGCGGCCGCGCGCCCGGTCGGTGAAGACGCCCGCCGCGCCCCGGTCCCGGTCCTCGTCGCCGGGGTGGTCGAGATTGTCCCGCCACGTCGCCGGGTCGATCTCCTCGCCGGTCTGCTGGCTGTCGTACCCGTCCCGGGCCAGCTTGCGGTCCAGCAGGCCGGGGATCAGGATGTCGCCCAGCCGGGCCCGCCAGGTGGGGCCGCCCACGTTCAGCTCCCGGGTGCCGTGGTCGGCGGCCCAGACGATCGCCCGCGCCGCCAGCTCCGGTGCGAAGATCGGCGGCACCGGCTGCGGATGCCGGGGCAGCCGGGTGCGGACCCAGGAGAACTGCGGCGTGTTCACCGCGGGCAGCTGCACCATCGACAGCTTCACGCCCGGGCAGTCGTGCAGCAGCTCGGCCCGCAGCGAGTCGTTGAACCCCTGGACGGCGTGCTTGCTCGCGCAGTACGCCGACTGCAGCGGGATCCCCCGGTAGGCGAGCGCCGAGCCCACCTGCACGATCGCGCCCCGGCCGTGCGCGCGCATGTGCCGCAGCGCCGCCAGGGTGCCGTGCACCGTGCCCAGGTAGGTCACCTCGGTGACTCGGCGGAACTCACGCGCCGGGATCTCCCACGCCGGCGCGAACACCGACACCATCGCGTTGTTGATCCACACGTCGATGCCGCCCCACCGGTGCACGACGTCGTCGGCGGCCTGCTGCACCGCACCCGCGTCGGCGACGTCCACGCGGTACACGCGTACGTCGGTCGGGC
>NZ_RCVI01000359.1:0-3433 GCF_003667455.1 Micromonospora sp. CV4
CTGCCGGACGGGGCCGGGCTGGCGCTGCCCGAGGGGGCCGGTGTGGCGGCCGGCGGCGGCACCGTGGCCGCCCCGCTGCCGTCGGCGGCCTTGATCACCTTGCGGAAGCGCAGCTCGGCCGCGCTGCCCACGTCGGTGAGGTCCCGGTTCTCACCGGGCAGGGAGATGACGATGTTCCGGTTGCCCTCGGTGACCACCTCGGCCTCGGCAACGCCGAACGCGTTGACCCGGCTCTCGATGATCTGGCGGGCCTCCTCGAGGTTCTCCGCCGTCGGGGGCTTGCCGTCGACGCTGTTGGTCGCCTCCAGCGTCACCCGGGTGCCGCCGATGAGGTCCAGGCCGAGCCGGGGCTCGAGCCGGTCCTTCAAGCTGCCGCTGGCGCCGGAGAAGAACACCAGAAGATAGAGGACGACGAAGATGAACCCGAGCACGGCGAGCTGCCGCCCGGGGCGCATCTGTCCCTGAGGTGGTGCCACGGTTGTCCTGTCTCCCTGTACGGTCGCGCCGCTGCGCGCGGCGGCGGCGGGTGTCGGGCCGGGGGTCCCGGCCGACGGGTCTGACCTGGGCCGGCGAGGGAGCCGGCACGATGGCCGGACGCGCCAGCGCGGGACGCCGACGGTCACGGGTGCGTGCCGACGCCCGGCGTCGACCCAACTATCCAGTTTTCACGTCACGTCCGCTGCCCCGTCGGGCGCGGTGGCCCCGAGGGCCGTCGACCGGCCGTACGCCGGACCCGCCACCCCCGAGGGGAGGGTCACTCCTTGACGGTGTCCGCGTCCTCGGTGACCGGCTCGCTCGGCAGCTCGGCGCGGGTGACCACCCGGGCGATGGCCGGCCGGGCGTAGCGGGTCTGCACGCCCGGGGCGACCTCGATCAGGACGGTGTCGTCCTCGATGCCGGTGACCGTGCCGTAGAGCCCACCGATGGTCACGACCTCGTCGCCGGGGCCGAGGTTCGACTGCATCGCCTCCGCCTCACGGCGGCGCTTCTGCTGGGGGCGGATCATCATGAAGTACATGACACCGAAGAGCAGGGCGATCATCAGGATCGGCGTGAAGCTGCCGGCCCCGCCACCCGCTGCTGCGTAAAGCACGGTTACTGACCTTCCCATTGGCCACCTGCCCGGCACATGGGGTGCCGGAGCGGAGGCGGATTCTCACGTCCTGTACAGACCGCGGCGAAGTCTAATCCCTGCACCTGAGAACACCGAATGCGGTGCAGATCACGTTCACATCACGGCTGTTCGGCGTCCAACGAGAACAGATCGGGCGCCGATGGGACATCCACCCCAAATGTACCATTCGGTGGCGTTCGGCCCAGATGCCGCCAGGCCGCCTCGGTGGCCACCCGGCCGCGCGGGGTACGGGCCAGCAGGCCGGCGCGCACCAGGAACGGCTCGCAGACCTCCTCGACCGTGTCCGGCTGCTCCCCCACCGCCACGGCGAGGGTGGACAGCCCCACCGGACCGCCCCGGAACGAGTCGACCAGCGCCGTCAGCACCGCCCGGTCCAGCCGGTCCAGGCCGAGCGCGTCCACGTCGTACACGGTCAACGCGGCGCGGGCCGTACCCAGGTTGACCACGCCCTCGGCCCGCACCTCCGCGTAGTCGCGGACCCGGCGCAGCAGCCGGTTGGCGATCCGCGGCGTGCCCCGGGAACGACCGGCGATCTCGGACGCGCCCTCGGCGGTGATCGGCACACCGAGAATCCGCGCCGAGCGGTGCAGCAGCGTCTCCAGGTCCGCCGGGGCGTAGAAGTCCAGGTGCGCGACGAAGCCGAACCGGTCCCGCATCGGCCCGGTCAGCAGGCCCGACCGCGTGGTCGCCCCGACCAGGGTGAACGGCTCGACGTCCAGCGGAATGGCGGTCGCGCCCGGACCCTTGCCGACCACCACGTCGACCCGGAAGTCCTCCATCGCGCTGTACAGCAGCTCCTCCGCCGGCCGCGCGATGCGGTGGATCTCGTCGATGAACAGCACGTCACCCTCGGCGAGGCTGGTCAGGATCGCCGCCAGGTCGCCGGAGCGCTCGATCGCCGGGCCACTGGTCACCCGGATGCCCGAGCCCAGCTCGGCGGCGACGATGTTGGCCAGGCTGGTCTTGCCCAGGCCGGGCGGGCCGGAGAGCAGGATGTGGTCCGGTGGCGAGCCCCGCCGCATGGCGCCCTGCAACAACAGGTCGAGCTGATCGCGGACCCGGTCCTGAGCGATGAACTCGGCCAGCCGCTTGGGCCGTACGGTGGCCTCCGCGTCCCGGTCGGCGTCACTGACGTACGCCGAGACGAGCCCCTCGGTCTCACTCATCGGGTACGACCCAGCAGGCGGATGGCCTGCCGGAGCAGGACCGGCACGGGCGGGGTCTCGCCGTCGACGGTCTCCGCCACCGCCGCCACCGCCTGGTCGGCCTGCCCGGCCGTCCAGCCCAGCCCGATGAGCGCCTGGCGGACCTGCTCGGGCCAGCTGCCACCGGTCACCCCGGCCGCGCCGTCGGCGCCGATCGGCACCGGGCCGATCCGGTCGCGCAGCTCCAGCACCAGCCGCTCGGCGCCCTTCTTGCCGATTCCGGGCACCCGGGTCAGCGCGGCGGTGTCGGCGTTGGCGATCGCCTTGCGCACCGCGTCCGGGGTGTGCACGGCCAGCACCGCCTGGGCCAGCCTCGGGCCGACCCCACTGGCGGTCTGGAGCAGCTCGAAGAGCGACTTGGCGTCGTCGTCGGCGAAGCCGTAGAGGGTCAGCGAATCCTCCCGGACGACCAGGCTGGTGGCGAGCCGGGCGCTCTGGCCGATCCGCAGCTCGGCGATGAGCCCGGGGGCGCAGTGCACGGCCAGGCCGACCCCGCCGACCTCGATCACGGCCTGGTCCGGCCCTGTCGCGGTCACCGTGCCGCGCACGCTGGCGATCATCGCGCTCCTCCTCGTCGTGCCCGGTCGGCGGCGGCGGCCAGCTTGGAGCGGGTCCCGCCGCGCCAGATGTGGCAGATGGCCAGGGCGAGCGCGTCGGCGGCGTCGGCCGGCTTCGGCGGCTCGGCCAGCCGCAGCAGCCGCGTCACCATGGCGGTCATCTGCGCCTTGTCGGCCTGACCGGAGCCGGTCACCGCCGCCTTCACCTCGCTCGGGGTGTACGTCTGCACCGGCAGCCCGGCGCGCGCCCCGGCCAGCACGGCGATGCCGCTGGCCTGCGCGGTGCCCATCACCGTGCGGACGTTGTGCTGGCTGAACACCCGCTCGACGGCGACGCTCTCCGGTTGGTGCTCGGCGACCAGGTCGGTCAGCGACCGGTCCAGGTGCAGCAGCCGCAGCGACAGGTCGTCGGCCGGGTCGGTGTAGATCACGTAGTAGGCGATCAGGGTGCAGGGTCGCCCGGGCACCCCGTCGACGACGCCGACCCCACACCGGGTCAACCCAGGGTCAACCCCGAGAACCCGCACGCCGCCCCC
>NZ_RCVI01000085.1:0-3422 GCF_003667455.1 Micromonospora sp. CV4
CACCCGGCAGGGCCGGCTCGACCAACGCCGCCGGCAGCGCCGGCTCAACCAGTCCCGCCGGCAGCGCCGGCTCGACCGCGAGGTCGAGGCCGGAGCGGGTCGGTCGGAGCGGACCGCGGTCGGCCGCCGGGTCGGTGCCGAGCGGCGTTGCTCCGGGGGTACGGGACGACTTCTTCTTCGGGTTGCGCCTGGCTGGCATCCGGGCCTCCTTCGGCCGATCGACGCGGCCGGCCCGCGCTCCGGCGGTCGGTCGGTTCGGCTGGTGACCGTCGCAGCGCGACAGTCGAACGGGAAGGGACTGCTCACCGGGGTCGGGCAGGGCCAGCACCGCCGCGCGGCGGGTGGGGATGCGGGACGCCCGGGAGCGCACGGACCGCGACGCGGGGCGGCGGACCGGCTCGGAGAGTGGGGCGTCAGTTACGCATGGCCGCACGCTATCGGGTGGGCGGGCACCGGCGCATCCGGTTTTCCTGACAACATCAGCGGCATGCTGATCGCGTTCTCGATTACCCCGCTCGGTGTCGGTGAGTCCGTCGGTGACCTGGTCGCCGACGCGGTACGGGTGGTCCGCGAGTCCGGCCTGCCCAACCGGACCGACGCCATGTTCACCACCGTCGAGGGCGAGTGGGACGAGGTGATGGCGGTGGTGAAGCGGGCGGTCGACGTGGTGTCCGCGCGGGCGCCCCGGGTGAGTGTCGTGCTCAAGGCCGACGTCCGGCCGGGAGTGACCGACGCGCTCACCGCGAAGGTGACGCGCGTGGAGGATCGACTGGCCCGCGGCTGAGCGCCACCGGCCGGTGACAGGCTGTCGACGAGGCGGCCCGCTCCGCCACGCACCGCGATACGGTCGCAGCACGGCAGTACGACGGTGAGAGGTGGCGGCACGGATGGCTGAGCAGGCGACGGCGCAGATCGGCGTGACCGGGCTGGCGGTGATGGGCCGCAACCTGGCCCGCAACCTGGCCCGCAACGGCTTCACCGTGGCGGTGCACAACCGTTCGCCGGAACGCACCCGCAGCCTGATTGCCGAGCACGGCGACGAGGGCACGTTCGTGCCCGGCGAGTCGATGGCCGACTTCGTGGCGTCGCTCGAGCGGCCCCGCGCGGTGATCGTGATGGTCAAGGCGGGCGCGCCCACCGACGCGGTGATCGACGAGCTGGTGCCCCTGCTCCAGGAGGGCGACATCGTCGTCGACTGCGGCAACGCCCACTTCGCCGACACCCGCCGGCGCGAGGAGGCGTTGCGCGCCCACGGTCTGCACTTCGTGGGCACCGGCGTCTCCGGCGGCGAGGAGGGCGCGCTGCTCGGGCCGAGCATCATGCCGGGCGGTTCGGCCGAGTCGTACGCCAAGCTCGGGCCGATGTTCGAGAAGATCTCCGCCCACGTGGACGGGGTGCCGTGCTGCCGGCACATCGGGCCGGACGGCGCCGGGCACTTCGTCAAGATGGTGCACAACGGCATCGAGTACGCCGACATGCAGCTCATCGCCGAGGCGTACGACCTGCTCCGGGCGGGCCTTGACGCGGAGCCGGCGGAGATCGCGGAGATCTTCCGCGACTGGAACGCCGGCGAGCTGGAGTCGTTCCTCATCGAGATCACCGCCGACGTGCTGGCGCACCGCGACGCGGCCACCGGCCAGCCCTTCGTCGACGTGGTGCTGGACCGCGCCGAGCAGAAGGGCACCGGGCGGTGGACGGTGCAGAGCGCGCTGGATCTGGGCGTACCGATCACCGGGATCGCCGAGGCGACCTTCGCCCGCTCCCTCTCCGGTCACGCCGACCAGCGGGAGGCGGCGCGCCGGGCCTTCCCGGACGCCGGAGAGAAGTGGCAGGTGTCCGATCGGGAGGCGTTCATCGAGGACGTCCGCCGGGCGCTGCTCGCCTCGAAGATCGTCGCGTACGCGCAGGGCTTCGACCACATCCGCGCCGGCAGCCAGGAGTACGACTGGGACATCGACCTCGGTGGCACGGCGACGATCTGGCGGGGTGGCTGCATCATCCGGGCCCGCTTCCTGAACCGGATCCGCGAGGCGTACGACGAGCAGCCCGAGCTGTCGACGTTGCTGGTGGCGCCGTACTTCGCAGAGGCGGTCGGCGCTGGCGTGCCGAGCTGGCGACGGGTGGTGGCCGACGCGGCCCGGGCCGGGGTGCCGACGCCGGCGTTCTCGTCGTCGCTGGCGTACTTCGACGCGCTGCGCGCCGAGCGCCTGCCGGCCGCGCTGATCCAGGGTCTGCGGGACAACTTCGGCGCGCACACCTACCAGCGTGTCGACCGCGAGGGTTCGTTCCACACCACCTGGGCGGGTGACCGCGTCGAATCCCCGGCCTGACGTCCCCTCGCCCGGCCCTCTCCCCGCCGCCGGGCGCGGGGGTCAGGCGACGGTGGCGTGCATCTCCCAGACGAGGATCTCGGCCGGCTCGTCGGCGGTGACCCGACGGCCGCCGGTCATGGTGAGCCGGGCCGCGTCACCGGTGCCGAGCGGGCCGCTGCCCTCCAGGTTGACCGTGCCGTCGGGCACGTACAGGTGCACGAAGGGCGCGTCCGGGATGGTGACCTCGTCGCCGGGGGTGAGCCGGGCGGCGTGCAGGGTGGCGTAGCGGTTGCGGATCCGGATCGCGGAAGCGCCGTCGTAGCGGTCCATTCCGGAGGCGATCGGCACCAGGCCGCCGCGCAGTAGCTCGTCCTCGATCTCCAACTGCTCGTAGCCGGGGTCGACGCCCTGCTCGTCGGGGAGCACCCACATCTGCACGAAGTGCACCGGGTCGCTGTGCGGCTCCTGGTTGTTGAGCCGCCAGGCGTCGTTCTTCTCCGAGTGCAGGATGCCGGTGCCGGCGCTCATCCGCTGAGCCAGCCCCGGGTAGATCACCCCGGAGTGCCCGGTGGAGTCCTGGTGCACGAGGGAACCGCGCAGCACCCAGGTGACGATCTCCATGTCCTCGTGCGGGTGGGTCTCGAAGCCGGCACCCGGGCGGACCACGTCGTCGTTGTTGACCAGGAGCAGACCGTGGTGGGTGTTGGCCGGGTCGTAGTGCCGGGAGAACGAGAAGGAGTGCTTGGAATCCAGCCAGGAGATCCGGGTCGCGAAACGGTCCTCGGCCCGGCGTACGTCGACCGACGGGGCCGGCGCGGTCGTGGTCACCAGGCACGCTGCGCGGTGTCGGCGGACGACGGCGCCCAGGTCAGGGCCGGGTCTCCGGTGGCCAGTTCGGCGATCTCGCCGGTACGCACCTGCGGGGTGTGGCCGAACTCGGCGCAGTGCTGCTCGGCGATCTCCGCGCAGATCTCGGCCACCTGCTCGCAGATCGGGTCACCCAGATCGGCCGCGTTCAACGCCATGATCATCTTGTACCGGAGATCCCGCATGTCGCACCCCCTATAGCCGTGACCACGCCACCCTCGGACCCTACCCGCCCCCATCCCC
>NZ_RCVI01000084.1:0-3334 GCF_003667455.1 Micromonospora sp. CV4
CCCTGCGGCTGCTCTTCACCACCCAGATCATCGGCGGCATCGGCGTGACCATCGGCATCGCCGTCGGCGGCGGTCGGCACGTCGGCGGCCGCGAGGCGGCGCGCGGTGAGCAGCGGGTCGGGCCGGAGCAACCCGAGGAGTACGCCGCCAGCCAGCACGAACGCGACTGCGCTGAACGCGAACGGGCCGGCCAGCGGCGGCAACCCCCAGCCGGTGGTGACCCGGTCGGCCAGCGCGGCGAAGTTCGGCGCGGCCACCGCGCCGATGGTGGTGGCCCACACGATCAGGGAGAGCTGCCGCCCCCGGCGGGCCGGCTCGGCGAGATCCACCGCCGTGTAGCGGGCCTGGAGGTTGGCGGCGGTGCCTCCGCCGAAGAGCAGCATGCCGACGAAGAGCAGCGGCACCCAGCGGTTGGCCGCGGCCACCACCACCAGCACGCCGCCGACGGCACCGACCACGTACGCCACCACCAGGCCCGGCCGCCGGCCGTGCCGCGCCATGATCCGGGTGACCGGGATGGCGAGCAGCGCCGCGCCCACCACCCCGGCGCTCTGCGCCAGCCCGGCCGCCGCCGTGCCGGCGATCCGGGCGGCGAGCAGCGCGCCGACGGCGATGCCGATGGTCACGCCGATGCCGCCGATGATCTGGGTGGTGAAGAGCAGCCGCAGGGTACGCCGCTGGATCGACGCGACGTCCGGGCGGACGGTACGCGGCGCGGTCAGGTCGGTGGCCATCGGCGCTCCTCAGGACGGGGGTGACCCATCCTCGCGTACCCGGGCCGACGAGCGGCAGGGGGTTTCGCTGTCGGCCGAGCCGGCGCCCGGGCGCGCCAGCGCCGCGGCATCGTCAATCTTGGACAGTTACCGTTCGCGCCGAACGGCAACTGTCCAAGATCTGGAGTAACTGCGGCGGCACGGCCTGTTTCACCTTGGTTGCCGGGGAACCGTTCCTGGCCGCGCACATCCCGTCGAGGGCGCCGGTGTCAGCCGGACAGGGCGCGGGCGCCGACGGTCAGGTCGGCGACCAGCCCCTCGTACGCCTTGTCCTGATCGTCGGCGCGCAGCACCGCGGACGGGTGGATGGTGGCCAGCAGCCGGGCCTCCGGCGCGTCGGCCCGCTTTCCGGCGCTGTCGACCGGCACCTGGGTGAAGTCCTCCGGGTGCTGGGCCGACGCGGGCCAGGGCAGCAGCTCCCCGCGCTGCTTCGTCACCCGGAACGCCGGACCGAGCAGCGCCTTCGCGGCTGTCGCGCCGAGGACCACCACGATCTCCGGGCGCAGCCGGGCGAACTCGGCGACCAGCCAGGGCCGGCACGCGGTGATGTGGACCCGGTCCGGGGTCTGGTGGATCCGCCGCTTGCCGCGCAACTCGAAGCGGAAGTGCTTGACGGCGTTGGTCAGATAGATCTGCGCGGGGTCGAGCCCGGCGTCGTCGACGGCCTTGCGCAGCAGCCGGCCGGCCGGACCGACGAAGGGCAGCCCCTTCTGGTCCTCCATGTCGCCGGGCTGTTCGCCGACCAGGACCACCCGGGCGCTCTCGTCGCCCCGGCCGAAGACCGTCTGCGTGGCGTCCCGGTACAGCTCGCACCCCCGGCAGCCACCTGAGGCGGCGCGCAGCTCGTCGATGGTGTCCGCGTCCGGCGGAATGAATCGCTGGGCGCCCGGAGCGCTTCCGGTCTGCTCGGCCATGCCGACTGTTATATACCCGTTCGGTGCTGCCTGCCGGATCCGCCGGTTCAGTAACCGTTGCCGCCGTCGCCGCCGCCGGACGCGAGCGCGATCAGCACGATCACGATGATGATGATCACCACTGCCACCGCGATCCAGAGCCCCTTGCGCGAGCCACCTGAAGCCATGTCATGTCACCTCCGGTGCCCCGCATACCCACCCCAACCGCCCCGAATCGTCGTGATGCTGCATCTTCAGCACCAAAAGCTGTCGGCGACCCGGTGCGGTCAGGTGGAGAAGCCGGCGGGCGGGGTGGGATGGGCGGCGCCCGCCAGGGCGGCGGCCAGCGGGGCCAGGTCCCCGGTCGCGAGGGGGCTGACGGTGATGCGCACGGCGGGCGGGGCGGCGATCCGGTAGAGGGCTCCGGGGGCCACCGACCAACCGGCGTCACGCAACGCGGTGACCGCGCTGGTCTCGTCCGCCACCGGCAGCCAGACGTTGATGCCACTACGGCCGTGGGCGGCCAGGCCGTGCTCCGCCAACGCGGCCAGCAACCCCTCGCGCCGCCGCTCGTAGCTCTCCGCCGCCCGCTCCACCACCTCCGCGACCGCCGGGTCGCGCCACAGCGCGAGCACCAGCCGCTGGAGCACGGTGGAGACCCAGCCGGCGCCGACCCGCGTCCTGCCGGTCACCCGGGCCACCGTGGTCTCGTCGCCGGTCAGCACGGCCAGCCGCAGGTCGGGGCCGAAGGGCTTGCTCACCGAGCGGAGGAAGGCCCAGCTCCCGGTCGCGCCGGCCAGCGGATGCAGCGGTACGCGGGCCAGCTCGGCGGCGTGGTCGTCCTCGATCAGCAGCAGGTCCTGCCGGCCGGCGAGCAGTGCCCGCAGTTCCCCGGCCCGGGCGGCGGAGACGGCCGCGCCGGTCGGATTCTGCGCCCGGCTGGTGACCACCAGCGCCCGTGCGCCGGCGGCCAACGCGGCGGCCACCCCGGCCACCAGTGGCCCCTCGTCGTCCAGCGGTACGCCGATCGGACGCAGCCCCAGCGCGGCGACCAGGTCGAGCAGGTTGGCCCAGCCCGGGTCCTCCACCGCGACCGCGTCGCCGGGGCGCAGGTGGGCGCCGAGCAGCCGCTCGATGCCGTCCAGCGCGCCGCCGGTGAGGGTGAGCTCCCCGGCCGGCACGCCGTCGGCGCTCAGCCGGGCGCGGGCCGCTGCGGCCAGCTCGGGCAGCACGCCGGCGTCGGAGTAGCCGACCGGCGGGCCGGTTTCGGCGGCGAGGGCCGCGAGGTGCGGGCCGAGGGCGGGCAGCAGCCGGGGATCGGGCTCACCCCGGGACAGGTCACGGGCCCCGGGCAACGGGGCCGGACGCAGCGCGGAGCGGCGGGCGGCCACCGGCGGGCGGGGGCGGACCCGGGTGCCGTGCCGACCGGCGGTGGCGAGCAGGCCGCGCTGGCGCAGTTCCTGGTAGGCGCGGGCGACCGTGGCCGGGCTGACGCCCAGCTCGGCGGCGAGCACCCGGACCGGCGGCAGAGCGGCACCGGGCGCCAGGTCGCCGGTACGGATGCCCGACTCGATGCTGGCCGAAATCGCGACGGCCGTCGTCCCGGTGAGCTGATAGCGTGCTGACACAAACAGGAGATTGTACTAGAACAAAGGGGGGAGCATGTAC
>NZ_RCVI01000366.1:0-3232 GCF_003667455.1 Micromonospora sp. CV4
AGATGTGTATAAGAGCCAGGCCCTCGACCTGCGGCCCCCGGCCGAGGTGGCCGGGGGCCGCAGGTCGAGGGCGGGGGCGAAGGTGACCGTCCCCGAGCACCGGTCGACCAGGTACACCTTGGCGTGCGGGCCGAGTCCGGCGAAGCTGTCCACCGGCCGCCAGATCTCGAACGTGCGGCCGTCGTGCTCGCGCGCGGCCGCGCCCAGCTCCACCGTGCCGGCAGGCACCTCCACCCCGAGCAGCAGGTCCAGCGGCTCGGCGGTGTGCGCGAGCGGGGCCCGGGCCGCCCGCAGCACCTGGCCCGGCTGACCGGTGCCGATGCCGAGCAGCTCCGCCTCGACCGGCTCGCAGTGGTGCATCCGCACGGTCACCGAGGTCTCGTCGGCGGGCAGCAGCGCCGGCTCGGTGGTGACGAACACGACCGGCCGGGGGTCGGCGCCCCGGGCCGCGGCGACCCGCAGGCCGGCCGGGATCCGCACCACGCCCCGGTCGGCGCCGCTGCGGGTGAACCGGACGTCCGCCCAGGCCGCGGTGGGCGCGTGCCGGGCCACCCCGAGCAGGTTCAGGAACGACACGTACGCCTTCTCCGGCAACTGGTTCAGCCGGTAGATCATCACCTCGGTGAGGTGCGCGAACGCCTCCACCAGCGCCATGCCCGGGTCGTGCGCCGACAGGTCGGTCCAGGCCGGGCAGGACTGCCGGATCCGCTCGCGGGCCTCGGTGACCAGATCGAGGAACGCGCGGTCGTCCAGGTGCGGCACGGGCAGCGTCATGACGGTCCTCCCGGTGCCGGTTCGTCGAGGGGGAGCAGGTCCACGGAGAAGATCAGCTGCCCGGGGGTCAGGCTGGCCCGCACCCGGTAGTCCAGCCGGATCACCAGCCGCCACGCGTCGTCCGGGTCCGGGCCGGCGTCCACGTCGATCACCTCGACCCGGGGCTCCCAACGGGCGATGGCCTGCCGGACGTAGTGGATGGCCAGCCCGGCGGTGGTGTCGTCGTTGGGCGCGAAGATCAGCCGGTGCAGCCGGGACCCGTACCCGGGTCGCATCAGCCGCTCGCCGGGCGTGGTCGACAGGAGCAGGAACAGCGCCTGGCGTACGGTCTCGTCGCCCTCGGTCATGGCCAGGCCGCCGGCCGCGGTGAGCGCCAGGCCGCCGCTGCGCCCCGCGTCGAAGCCGGCGCCGACGAAACGGAAGGCCCTCACCGGTCCGCCTCCAGGAACCGCTGGCGCGGCTCGCGCACGGTGTGGTGGACCAGCCCCGGCGGCGTGCCGTTGGTGAACCCCTCCAGGTGGGAGAGGACCACGCGGTGCCCGTCGACCCGCAGCCAGTCGCTGTAGCCGACCCGGACGGTCAGCGTGCTGGTGCATGGCTTGATGGTCGGGCCGTAGTTCGGACAGGCGACGATCTTGCGTCCCTCCGGGTCGTCGTCGACCAGCACCGGTACGCCGGTGACGGTCACCCACCGCTGCGAGGGCCGGTTCTCGACCCGGCCGTCGTGGTCACAGGTGATCACCGAGTCGCGGTGGATCCAGCGCATCAGCCGCCTCCTTCGTGGTGTGCGCGGGCGAGCGTGCGGGCCCGCTCCGCCGCGGTCGTCGGGTCCTCGGTCGACTCGGCGTGCAGGAAGTCCACGCTGCGAGCACGGACCACCATGGCCCGGCCGGGCGCGGAGATCACCAGGTCGGTCGCCGCGTGCAGGGTGGCCAGGTCGGGCGTGAGCTCCAGCCAACTGCCGCCCTCGGTGCCGAGCCGCAGGCTGCGCTGGACGTCGTCGACGACGATCGACTGCCCTCCGGCGGTACGCAGCGTCCAGCGGCGGGCCCGGCCGTCGTCGATGCCCGCGTCGTACGGCTCGACGGCCCCGAACAGCGAGCCGAGCACGATGCCGGAGGCCGGCTCACCGCCGGGCAGCACCACCAGCACGGTGTCGTCGGGATCGGGGAGCGCGACGAGGCCCTTGCCGCGCCCGGCACCGGGACAGAGCACGCCGAGCCACCCGGCGTCCAGGTCCCCGTACGCCGGCAGGGTCAGCCGTACCCGACCCAGCCCGTCCGGGTCGGCGACGTCGGTGACCGTTCCGAGCGTGACCACCGCGCCGGCGCTCGACGCGTCGGGCGGCCCGGCCGGTGGCATGGTGGAGAACCGGGTCAGGTGCCCGTTGCCGTCGACGGTGTGCACCACCTCGGTCAGCACGTACGCCCCGGCGACCGGGTCGGGCACGCCGGTCAGGTCGATCCGCCGGCCGGGCCGCAACGCCGGATCACCCTCGGCCACCCCCTCGGCGGTGACCAGCGCGGCGGCGCGCCCGTCCAGTCGGGCCTGGGCCAACGCGGCCAGCTCGTCGTCGCTGCGGCCGGGCTGGTCGACCGCGGTGCGTACCCCGTCGGCGCCCACGTCGGCCGGGTCGGGCCGGTCACCGGCCGGGCGGCCGCAGCGCGCCTCGTCGGCCTGCTGGCTGATCGGTTCGGCCCGCTGTGGATGCCAGCCCAGCGCCGCGCTGGCGCCGCTGGCCCGATCCAGGTTGGTGGCCAGCCGCAGGGTGTGCACACCCGCGCCGAGGGCCAACGTGACCGGTTCCCCGTACCCGGCGAGGGTGATCAGCCGAACCGCGTCGCCGTCGGCGGCCAGGTGCAGCCCGGCCCGACCGGTCACCTCCCGCAGCAGCTCCAGATCGCTGTGCCGGTGCTGGAGCAGCCGTTCCAGCCGCGGCCCGTCGGTCTCCGCCGTCACCGTCAGTCCGACCTCGCCGCACACCTCCCGGGCCAGCTCGGCGGCGGTCACCGAGGTGAACACCCGCAGGCCCTGTCGCTTGCGCAGCCGGTGCAGCGCGTCGTACGCCCGCAGGCGCAGCACCGCCGCGCCGTCGGCCGCGTACTCGACCTCCACGCAGGTGACCTCCCCGGTGAACAGCGCGTCGGCATGCTCGGCGAGCCGTACCTCGAGTGCCGTGCCGGGCCGTACCGCGGGGTCGAACGCGCCGCTGCCGGCGGTGGTGGCGAGCACCAGCTCGGCTTGGGTGGGCTGGTCGAGCCGGGCGGCCACCCGCAGCGAGCGGACCCGCTGGCGGGCCGCGCCGGCCAGCTCGACGCCGTCGAGCAGCACGGTCAGCGCCCGGGGCGCCACGCTGGTCACGGCGCGCCTCCCGGCGTGGCGTCGCCGGGGCTCGTGCCGACCGGGCCGGTGCCGGTCGGGCTGACGCCGGCCGGGCTGGTGCCGGTGGGTGCGGGGG
>NZ_RCVI01000083.1:0-3147 GCF_003667455.1 Micromonospora sp. CV4
GGGAGTGCGGCTCGGGCCCGGGGTCGGGCACCGGCGGCATCGGCCGGATGACCGGTGCGGCGCCGGTGACCCGGAGCTGCGCACCGTGGTGCCACAGGTCGACCGCGACGTCCGGGCCGGCGTCGGGCAGCTCGTAGCGCGCCTCGATGGCGGTCAGCGTGACCCGCAGCCGATGTCCGCGCCAGCGCAGGCTGAACGCCAGCCGGTCGATCCGCCGGGGCAGCCGAGGGTCGAAGGAGAGCACCCCCCGGTCGTCCCGCAGACCGCCGAAGCCCTGCACCAGCGCCAGCCACGACCCGGCCAGCGAGGCCAGGTGCAGCCCGTCCGCGGTCTTGTCGCCGAGGTCGGCCAGGTCCTGCAGCACCGACTCCGCGAACAGGTCGTACGCCAGGTCGAGGTGCCCGACCTCGGCGGCCAGCACCGCCTGCGGTGCTGCCGACAGCGACGAGTCGCGAACCGTGCGGGCCTCGTAGTAGGCCAGGTTGCGGGCCTTCTCGTCGGCGGTGAACTCACCGGGGTGGAGCTGCATGGCCAGCACCAGGTCGGCCTGCTTGACCACCTGCCGGCGGTACAGCTCCAGGTACGGGTAGTGCAGCAGCAGCGGGTAGTCGTCCTCGCCGGTGTTCGCGAAGTCCCACTCGGGCTGCTCGGTGAACCCGGCCGCCTGCTGGTGGACGCCGCGAGCACGGTCGTACGGGATGAAGACCGCGTCGGCGGCGGCCCGCCAGCCGGCGATCTCGGTCGGGTCCACCCCGAGCCGGCCGGCCAGGTCGGGGCGGCGCTCGGCGGCGTCCGCCGCGCCGCGCAGGTTGCGCCGGGCCATCAGGTTGGTGAAGACGTTGTCGTTGACCAGCGCCGCGTACTCGTCCGGGCCGGTCACCCCGTGCAGGTGGAAGGCGCCGGTGTCCGACCAGTGGCCGAAGCCGTGCCACAGCCGGGCGGTCTCCACCAGCAGCTCCAGCCCCGCCTGGGCGAGGAACCGCTGGTCGTCGGTGACGGCCAGGTAGCGCAGCACCGCGTCGGCGATGTCGGCGTTGACGTGCAGCGCGGCGGTGCCCGCCGGCCAGTAGCCGGAGCACTCCCGGCCGCCGATGGTGCGCCACGGGAAGGTGGCGCCGGTCAGCCGCAGCTCGCGGGCCCGCTCGCGGGCCTCGGGCAGGTGGGCGTGTCGCCAGCTCAACGCCGAGCGGGCCACCGCCGGAGCCAGGTAGGTGAGCACCGGCAGCACGTAGCTCTCGGTGTCCCAGAGCACGTGCCCGTCGTAGCCGTTGCCGGTCAGGCCCTTGGCGGGGATGGTCCGGTCGGAGTCGGGGCGGCCGGCCTGGATCAGGTGGAAGATCGCGAAGCGGGTCGCCTGCTGGAGTTCCCGGTCGCCGTCGAGCAGCACGTCGGCGGCCTGCCAGGCCGCGTCCAGGGCGGCGCGCTGGTCGGCGAGGAGGGCGTCGAAGCCGTCCGCGCGGGCGGCGTCCGCCTCGGCGGCGACCAGGTCGGCCAACTCGCCGGCCGGCGTCCCGTCGACCGCCGCGCACTCGTACGCGGCGAACTTGGTCAACCGCAGCCGCTCGCCCGGGTGCAGCCGGCCGGCCACGGTGAGCCGTACCCGGTCGGGGGTGCAGTCACCGGTGGTGGTCACCGTGCCCGGCGCGTCCAGCAGGTGGCTGACCGCCACCGCGACGCGCTGGCCGCTGCGCTCGGTGCGGTGCACCAGCACCCCGTCGAGGCCGGCCGCGCGGTACGTCTCGGACGTCAGCGGATCGGTGATCACCGAGGCTGCCCGGGGGTCGTCCGAGCGCTCCGGCACCTGCTCGTTGGCCAGCAGGTCCGAGCAGACCCGCAGCTCGACGGGCCCGTCCAGCGCCTCCACCTCGTACCGGACGGCGGCGACCGGACGGCGGGGCAGGGACACCAGCCGGGTGCTGCGGATGCGCACCCGCCGCCCGGCCGGCGAGACCCACTCGGTCTCCCGGCGCAGCACCCCGGCGCGCAGGTCGAGCACCCGTTCGTGGGTGTGCAGCGTCCCGGTGCGGATGTCCAGCGGCTCGTCGTCGACCCAGAGCCGGATCAGCGCCGCGTTCGGGGCACTGACGACGGTGTCGCTGGCCTGCGGGAAGGCGTACCCCTCCTCGGGATAGCTCAGCTCGCGCCGCTCGTGGAAACCGTTGACGTAGCTGCCCGGCATCACGCACGGCGCGCCCTCGTCGAGGACACCACGCCAACCGACCCACCCGTTGCCCAGCGCGAAGATCGACTCGGTCTCGCCGAGCCGGTCCAGGTCGGCCGCGGTACGCCGGATCCGCCAGGTCTCCTCGTCCCCGCGCTCGACGGCGGGCGACGGTTGATCGGTGGCCGAACCGGTGTGCACGAATGCCTCCTGTGGGGTGCCGATGTCCCTGACCAGCCAAGCAGAGCCGGCTGTGCGATTCCTGGACGAAGGTCGGTGAGCCGCCTCGACCTTCGGGTCCCGCGCTGCCGCCTGGCGCGTTCCTACCCTGTCTCCCAGATGAACCAGGTATGAACATCTGGTGAGGTGATGCATGGTCGACACCGGCAACATGGACGTTCCGGAAATCAGCGCCGAGTGGTACCGCGACGTCATCGACGTCGCCGCCGACAGCCCGCAACCGGTGCAGTGGTTCGTCGGGCACGCCACCGAAGGGGTGATCCTGCTGCTCGGCGCGCTGCTGCTGGTGGCCGCGCTGAGCCGCCTGTCCGGCGGCCCGCACGACCGGGCGGTCGCCCTGGTCGCGCCGGTGCCGACCCTGCTGGCGTACGCCGGCAGCGAATGGCTCAAGACGGTGGTGGACGAGGATCGACCGTGCCGGACGCTCGGCCGGGCCATCATCGCGGGCAGCTGTCCACCAACGGGCGACTGGTCGTTCCCCAGCAATCACGCCACCCTGGCCGGCGCGCTGGCGGTCACGACGCTGCTGCTCTCCCGCCGACTCGGACTGGTCGCGCTGCCGCTGGCCCTGCTGGCCGCGTTCTCCCGGGTCTTCGTGGGTGTGCACTACCCGCACGACGTGGCCGCCGGGTTGCTGCTCGGCGCCCTGGTCGCCGCGCTGGCCACCCCGCTGCTGGCCCGCCCGGCGGCCGAGGCGCTACGCCGCCGGGCCGACCGCGCCCGTCGCACGGTCCCCGATCTGGCGG